>CAWIQV010000018.1:0-59563 GCA_963838275.1 uncultured Gammaproteobacteria bacterium
CTGTGGCTCGCCATCACGATCGCGGTCGCGGCACTGTGCGGCGTCGGCTTCCTGGTCGATCGCGTCGGACACGCCGTCGCCGCGCAGGCGAGCGAAGTGCTCGCGGCCGACCTGCGGGTCGAGTCGGACCAGCCGATCGACGACGCCGAGGCGGTGCAGGCCGCAGGGCTCGGATTGCGCGTGGCGCGCCGCACCCGGACGCTGTCGGCGATCTTCAACGGTGATGCGAACCAGCTCGCCGACGTGCGCGCGGTCAGCCCCGGCTATCCGCTGCGCGGCCAGCTCACCGCGGCGTCCGCGCCGTTCGCGATCGGCATGCCGACCACCTCGATTCCGGGGCCCGGCGAGGCCTGGCCGGACTCGCGCCTCGCCGCGATGCTCGGCGCACGGGTCGGCAGCGAGCTGCAGGTCGGCGCGAAGACGCTGCGCGTCGACGCGCATCCTGATCTCGCGGCCCGACCAGAGCTCGACCTTCGTCGATTTCGCCGCAGCGCTGCTGATCAACGACGCCGACCTGCCGGCCACGCGGCTGGTCCAGCCCGGCAGCCGCGTCGAACTTCGACCTGCTGCTCGCCGGCGACGCGCCGCAGCTCGCGGCGTTCCGCGCGCTGGCATGCGCTGCATGCGCCGCGTGCCGAGCGCCTGGCGTCGATCGCCGATGCCAGCCCGCAGATCGGGGATGCGAACCGGCGCGCGACGCGCTTCCTGGCGCTCGCCAGCCTCGTGGCCGTGATGCTGTGCGCGGTGGCGATCGCGATGAGCGCGCGCAGCTACGTGCAGCGCCACCTCGACGCGGTCGCGCTGATGAAAACCCTCGGCGCCTCGCGCGCCCTGGTGCTCGGGGTGAGCCTGTGGCAGCTGTTCATCCTGGCCGCGGCGGCGAGCGTGCTCGGCGCGGCCGTCGGGTGGGTCACACAGTTCTGGCTGGTACGCGTACTGCAGGGCCTGCTGCGCTCCGACCTGCCGCCGGCGGGCCCGGCGCCGGCGCTGATCGGCTTCGTGATCGCGCTGAGCCTGCTCGCGGGCTTTGCACTGCCCTCCCTGCTGCAGCTGATGAACGTACCGGCGCTGCGCGTGCTGCGCCACGACGCGGGGCCGCCTTCCTTGAAGCTCTGGGCCGCCGCGCTGCCGGTCGTGATCGCGATCTCGGGCGTCGTCTACCTCGCGCTCGGAGATCTGTCGCATGAGCCTGTATTTCGTGCTCGGCCTCGCGGCCGCCGTGCTGGTGCTCGCGCTCGTGCGGCGCCGCGCCTGGTGCAGCTGGCGGCGCGGGTGCGCGGGCAACGCCGGGCGCCGCGTGGCGCTACGGCGTGGCGAATCTGGCGCGGCGCCGCACCGAAGGCATCATCCAGATCGTGGCCTTCGGCCTGGGGATCATGCTGCTGCTGGCGCTGGCGCTGCTGCGCGACGACCTCGTGGTCGACTGGCGCGCGAGCCTGCCCGGTGACGTGCCCAACTACTTCTTCGTGAACATCGCGCCGGACGAGCGCGCCGGGTTCCAGCGCGAGCTGCAGCAACAGGGCGCCAGGCTCGAGCGCATGCTGCCGATGGTGCGCGGCAGGCTCATCTCCATCAATGGCCGGAAGGTCGAGGACCTGCAGTTCCAGGGGCCGCGCGGCCGTGGCTTCGCCGACCGCGAGCAGAACCTGACCTGGGCCTCCGAGCTCGGCGATGACAACCGCATCGTCGCGGGTCGCTGGTGGGGACCCGGGGCACGCCGGGCGAGCCGCTGGCCTCGGTCGCGGCCGAATACCAGGAGTCCCTGGAGCTCAAGCTCGGCGATCGCCTGGGGTTCGACATCGCCGGCGAGCCGCTCGAGGTCACGATCGCGAGCTTCAGGCTGGTGAAGTGGGACAGCTTCCGGCCGAACTTCTTCATCAGTTCCCGCCGGGACTGATCGACTGCGGCGGCCGGGACCTACATGACGAGTGCGTTCCTGTCCCCGACCGGCAGCGCGATGGCGCAGCTGGTGCACCGCTTTCCCGGGGTATCGATCTTCAACGTCGGGGACCTGCTGGCCCAGGTGCGCTCGGTGATCGACAAGGCGGTGACCGCCGTGCAGAGCGTGTTCCTGTTCACGCTGCTGGCGGGGCTCACGGTGCTGCTGGCCGCGGTGCAGTCCAGCAGCGCCGAGCGGCGCTACGAGACCGCGATCCTGCGCGTGCTCGGGGCGAGCCGCTCGATGATCGTCTCGAGCGTGCTGGCGGAATTCTCGCTGCTCGGTGCGCTCTCGGGCCTGCTGGCGGCGACCGGTTCGGCGCTGGCGGCGGCGGCGCTCGCGCGTTCGCTGGACCTCAAGTACCACTTCGATGCCGGATTCTGGGTGTTCGGCGTGATCGCGGCGCTGCTGGTCGTCGGCGCGGCAGGCTACCTGTCGACCCGCTCGGTGATCAGCGCCCCGCCGCGCACCGCTCTGTACTGACGCGCGACGCGTTCAGTGTGCGACGCCGATAGTGGCCCAGGCCTGGGCCACCGCGTCACCGCGCCAGTTCAGGCCCTCGAGGGTGAACTGGTAGTCGCCCGGGCCCAGCGCCGAGCTGTTGAATCCGATGTGCACGGTGCCCAGGGAGTCCTTGAGCACGTTGTGCAGTACCGCGACGCGTCCCTGGTCGACCCGATCGATCGTGACGCGGAACGCCGTGAACGATGACCACGACACGTCGAAGCGCAGGTCCGCCATCTGCGCCTCCCCGCCGCCGACCGTAACCGCGCTGGTGCGCGTCGGGGCGGTACGGCTCGGGAGGATCGTGACCGTGCGGGTCGACTGCGCGGGTTCGAGCGGGGAGGCGGCCAGCCGCGCCTGCAGCTTGCCGATCGCGCCATCGCGCACGGCGAGCTTGTGCAGCAGCACCAGCGCGCTGACGGCGCCGGCCACGCACAGCGCACAGACCGCCAGGAACGCTGGCAGCCGCTCCCACAGGCGACGGGGCCGCTCCTCCCAGGGCGTCGCCCGTCCGCCCGCATCCAGCAGGCGCAGCGCGGCATTGATGCGCTCGGTGAGCCCGATGTCATCGAGCATCTCCGGATGTTCGTGGCAGTAGCGTTCGAAATCCTGTGCGCCCTTTAACGGCAATTTCCCGCCCAGGTAGCGTTCGATGATCTGGTTGCGGACGATGAACTCGCGGTCCATGACCACCGGCGGCGCGGTCGCGGGGACGGCGGCAGCTGTGGAGGCGCCACCGGCGGCGACGGGATCGGTCTGGGCGTGGGGCACCGCGTTCATGGCCCCTATCGTGCCGCGCGCGCGCGCCTGGGCGTTTGCGGCAGCTCACAGTTCCTCCGCGCACGCCGCCGGAGCGCGACCTGCGTCGCAGAATCCGGCGCCGGTACACCTTGATTCTGGCCCTGCAGCATCGCTGGCATGCAGCTGCCGTGATGTAATAGGCGCCAGCAGGACCCTGATGACGAAGCCAGGCCCCAATTCGCCGCCCCCGATCAAGCCGCAGCTCGGCGAGGTCCGCCATGACGAGCGCGGCCAGGCGGTATGGCACTGGGCCGTGGATACGGCCCGCAATGCGATCAATTCGACCTCGCAGCTGCTGCGCAAGCTCGATCTGTCCGGACTGTCGCTGGAAGAGGATCAGCCGCCCGCCGCCGGAAGCCCGTCCGCGGGGGAGCCGGCTGCGAAGCCCGCGAAGCTCGAGCTCGCGCCCTCCGACGCCGGCAAGGGCGCGCGCAAAGCCGGCGCGGCGGGCGAGTTCAACCCCTACAAGTCGGCCCGGCCCGTCGCCCCGTCGAAGCCCGTGCCCGCGGCGCAGCGAGTCAAGGCCGACTATCCGCCGCGCGCGATTCCGAAGCCGCGCCGTCCAGAGTCAGCCGCTCCACGCTCTTCCTGGTGGCGCCGGCTGCTGGGCCGCGACTGACCTGATCCGCGAATTCGATTCCCGCCGCCGCGAGCCACTCGCGCGTCTGCGGCGAGTCCGCGTTCACGGCGACACAATGCAGCCCGAGTACGCGTGCGGCCTGCACGATCGCGGCCACGCTGGCCTGCGAGAACTTGTCGCTGCCGATCGCGCCGACCAGCGCCGGATCGAGCTTCAGGCAGCGCAGCGCCGGAAGGCGCAGCAGGTCGAAGCCCGAGCGGCCGAGATTGAATTCATCGAGGGTCACGTAACAATGCGCCTGTGCGCAGGCCTGCATGAACCGCCCGGTACTGTGCGATTCCTGGCTCCACGCCGCGCTCGGTAGCGAAAAGCCGAGCATGCCGTCGGGTAGTCCCGCGGCACTGACCGCCCCCATCAGCTGTTCCTGGAAGCTCGGCGAGAGCACGGCCGAGGCGCACAGCGGCACGGTGAAGCTCGACGGATCCTGCAGATAGCGTTCGCGCTCCCGATCCAGATGCTCGATCACGCGCCGCGCCAGCCGCAGATCGCTGGTCAGCGATGCGGGGGTGTCCGGCGGCAGGTCGATCTCGTAGCGCCGCGTGGTGCCCCCCGGTCGCAGCCGCAGATAGCGGCGTGCCTGCAGCGCACCCTGGCTGTTGCTGCTCCGCGCGGCCGGCGGGCGCGCCGCGGCGGTTGCCGCCGCGGTGCGCGGCGGTGGGGTGCGCGCCACCGCGGCACGCGCGGGTGCCAGCACCGGAGGTTCCCGCTGGATCGGCTCCGGGGACGCGGGTGGAGCGGCGACCGAGGGCGGCACGGCCGCAGGTGCGGAGGGAGGCCTGGCCGCAGGTGCCGGAGGAGGCCTCGCCTCCGGCGCGTCTTCGATCAGCGCCGCAAACGGCAGCGCGGCCGGAGCCGGCGCAGCCGGAGCCGGTGCAGGATCGGGGGCTGCCGGCCGCGCGGCGACGGGCCGCGAGGTGACGGGCCGCGAGCTGACAGGCCGTGCTGCGACCGGCCGTGGCGCTGCCGGCCGTGACGCCGCCGGCCGTGACGCTGCGGGCGCGCGGGCCGCTCCGGGCTGCGGGCGAGGCAGTGGCGGCGCGAGCAGCATGCTGAACTGACGCATCGCGACCGTGATCTGCGCGGCGTCCAGCTCGGTCTCGATGCCCTGGTTCGAGCGCGCCTCGGCGATCACGCAGGCGAGGCCGCAGCGATCGCCCAGCGGCGTGCGTGCGCACAGGAACAGCGCCCGGCGACCGTCATCGAGCCGGCGTTCGAGCTGCATCGGGCCGTTCTTTTCGGCGAACTGGTCCAGCGCGTCGAGTACGTAGCCGTTCTCGTCCGGGCCGAAGACGCCTTCGGAGAGCCATAGCAGTTCCCCGGTGCCGTTGTGCAGCGACAGGCTCTGCAGGCGCAGCGAGGACAGCAGCGGCAGCAGGCTGTGCCCGATCTGGTCGGCGGTAAACTGGCGTGGGCCGGGCGCTGGCGCTGGCGCAGCGGCCGGCGGGCGCCGCGCGGACCGGAATTCGAGCACGTCGAGCGCGTTCGATGCAGGACGTGGTGGTGGAGAGTGCGCCATCGTCCGCATCGTGGCAAAGTCGCGCACGCGGCGCCGTGACAGTGCTCGCGTTCCACCGCGTCCTCGCCACGGGTACGGTTCCGAGACTTGTCATATTCATGTATCACGCACCGCTCCAGGACCTGCGCTTCGTGCTCGACGAACTGCTCGACATGCGGCAGCTCGCTGCGCTGCCGCGCTATGCCGATTTCTCGCCGGAGCTGGTGGCATCGGTGCTCGAGCAGGCGGCGCGCTTCGCCGAGGGCGTGCTCGCGCCGCTGAACGCCTCCGGCGATCGCCTCGGCGCGGTGTGGCGCGACGGTGCGGTGCGGATGCCGGAGGGCTTCCGGGACGCCTACCAGCGCTACGTCGCGGACGGCTGGCCGCTGCTGGCGGTCGAAGCGCAGCACGGCGGGCAGGGCGCGCCGCTGATGCTCGCTACCGCGGTCGAGGAAATCTGTTTCGGCGCCAACATGTCCTTCATGCTGTGCCCGCTGCTCGGGCGCGGCGCGGTCGAAGCGCTGACAGGCGCCGCGACGCCTGCGCTGCAGGCGCTGCTGCTGCCGCGACTCGTCAGCGGCGAGTGGACCGGGACCATGAACCTGACCGAGCCGCAGGCCGGATCGGACCTCGGTGCGATCCGCACACGCGCGTGGCCCGAGGGCGATCACTATCGCATCGCGGGCCAGAAGATCTTCATCACCTTCGGCGAGCACGACCTCGCCGACAACATCGTCCATCTGGTGCTGGCGCGCCTCGACGGTGCGCCGGCGGGCGTCAAGGGCATCTCGATGTTCGTGGTGCCGCGGCGCCTGATCGAGGCCGATGGCACGCCGGGAATGCTGAACGACGTGCGCTGCGTATCGCTCGAGCACAAGCTCGGCATTCACGCGAGCCCGACCTGCGTGATGTCCTATGGCGAGCAGGGTGGCGCGCTCGGCTACCTGGTCGGTGCGGCGCACCACGGCCTCGAAACCATGTTCGTGATGATGAACACCGCGCGCCTGTCGGTGGGCGTGCAGGGGGTCGGGCTGTCCGAGCTCGCGCTGCAGCAGGCGCAGGGCTGGGCCCACGCGCGGATGCAGGGCCGGACGGCCGCGGATGACGCCCCGGCGGCCATCGTGCAGCACCCGGACGTGCGCCGGATGCTGCTGACGCTGCGCGCCAGCGTCGAGGCGATGCGTGCGCTGTCGCTGTACACGGCGCTGGAACTGGACCGTGCGCGTGCCGCCCAGGATCCGGCTGCGCGTGCGGCGGCGCTGGTGCGCGGCGAGCTGCTGATTCCGATCGTCAAGGGCTGGTGCAGCGAGCAGGCCAGCGAGCTCGCCTCGCTCGGTCTGCAGGTCCACGGTGGCATGGGCTACATCGAGGAGACCGGCGTCGCGCAGACCCTGCGTGACGCGCGCATCACTTCGATCTACGAAGGTACGACCGGCATCCAGGCCAACGACCTGCTGGGCCGCAAGCTGCAGCGTGATCGTGGCAATGCCATGGCCTCGCTGCTGCGCGACCTGCTGCGCGAGCTCAATGACCTGCGCGCCGGCGATCCGGCGATGCGCAGCATCCGCAACGCCGCGATCGAGGCGATCACCGTACTGCGCGACGCGACCGAGGCGCTGCTCCACCAGCATGCCGAGACGCCGGCGCGAGCGCTCGCGGTCGCGGTGCCGTACCTGCGGCTGTGCGGTCTGGTACTCGGAGCGGCGCTGCTGGCGCGAGGTGCCGGCATCGCGGCGCGCCGGCTCGAAGCGGGCGGCGACGGGAACCCGTTCTATCGCGCGAAGCTGCAGAGCGCGCGCTTCTACGCCGAGCACCTGCTGCCGCAGTCCACGAGCCTGCTGCGGACGGTGAAATCCGGCGGCGCCAGCGTCGCGGAGGCGGATCCGGGCCTGCTCTAGTCGATCCGGGTCCAGGCCGCGGGCGTGACGCCTACCACCGGCACCAGGTTCGCGATCAGGAATTCCAGGAACTGCCGGACCGGCGCCGCCGTCGCGGCCGCACCGTCGTGGCAGGCCCAGAGGCGCAAGTCCGGCTGCACGCTCCAGCCCGGCAGGATGCGCTCGAGCCGGCCGCGGGCCTCGCCGGCGCGGCACAGGAACTCGGGCAGCACGCCGATCCCGAGGCCGGCCGCGGCGCAGGAATGCACCACGGACGGATCAGCGACGCGCAGCCCGGTGCGCGCCGGGACCGTCTGCGCGCCAGCCGCGCCTTCGAGCCGCAGTGATCCATCCGGGTCGTGCGCAGGCAGCACCTGCAGCAGCACATGGCGTGCGAGATCTGCCGGCTGGCGCGGGCGGCCGTGGCGCTGCAGGTACGCCGGTGTGGCCCAGAGCCGCTGCGGCAGGCTTGCCAGTGCGGTCGATTCGAGTTCCGGGGCCGCTTCGTCCCCGGCGCGGATCAGCACGTCCCAGTCGGCCGCCGGAGCGCTGGGCACGGACTCCAGGGTCTCGATCTGCAGCGCGAGCCCGGGGAAGTGTTCGATGAAACGTGGCACCAGCGGGCTGACCAGCACCCGCCCGTAGCCCGCATCGACGCGGATGCGCAGCTGCTGCACTGCCCCGTCCGCGCGCGCGAAGCGGCGGCGCACCGTGGCCACTTCCCGCAGCAGCCGCCGGCAGGAAGGCTGCAGCAGCGCGCCGGCCGGGGTCAGTGCGACGCGGCGCGTCGTGCGCGCCAGCAGCCGCGTGCCGAGGCGGCGTTCGAGGCTCGCGACCGCCCGGCTCACGGCGACCTTAGGCACCCCGAGCGCGCGCGCCGCGGCGGTGAACGAGCCGAGCTCCGCGACGTGCGCGAAGGCGGCCATTTCGGAAGCCAGCCACATATTGTCTCGCTCCGGCCGTGGAGATGGCGTGTATTACACACCATTGTACCTCCAGGGAAACGATCAGACCGGGTTCTCGAGACTGAACACCGCGTTCTCGTCGTTGTAGGCAAAGACCTCGGCGTAGCGGGCGAGGCTCACCAGCGCGCGCAGCGTCTGCTCGGCGTCGTCTTCGCTCATGAAGTCCTCCAGCTCGTCGATGAACCGGCTCTTGCGCGCCCAGTGCGAGGCGCGCTCGTCGAGCACGCGCCGGATGTGCGCCGCGAGCGGCACGTAGTTCAGCAGGTGCCGCGCAAAGATCCGCTTGCGTTCATCGAGCTCGGCGTTCGCGAAGGCCATGCCCGCCTCGGTGAGCTTGATGTCGCCGCCCTCGACCTCGGCGAGGCGCATCATCTGCAGCGTCTCGGCGACCGGAAACAGCTCGTCGATCTCCATCTGCAGGTCGGAGGCGATCTTGGGAAGGTCGGCGGTACCGCTGAACGGCGGCGCCGCGACGGTCTCGAGCAGGCCTGCGAGCAGGTTCGAGGACACCGGCGGCAGCACGCTGCCGATGCCGAGACCCGGAAACCGTTCGGTGCGTCCGGGCGCGACCGTCCCAGGGCGTCGTGCCGTCATCTCGACGTAGATGCGCTCCACCAGCTCCCGGAAATGCGGGTCCAGCCGCTTGCGCGGCTGCGGCAGGGTGACCCGGATCTCGCTGAGGATGCGCCCTGGATTGCTGCCGAACACCAGGATGCGATCGCACATCAGCACCGCTTCCTCGATGTTGTGCGTGACCAGGATCACGCCGCGGATCGGCATCTGGCCCTCCGACCACAGGTCCAGGAAATCGGTGCGCAGGGTTTCCGCCGTCAGCACGTCGAGCGCCGAGAACGGCTCGTCCATCAGCAGGATGTCCGGATGCACGACCAGTGCGCGCGCGAAGCCGACGCGCTGGCGCATGCCACCGGAGAGTTCGCGTGGGTAGGCGGACTCGAAGCCATCGAGTCCGATCAGGTCGATGGCCGCGAGCGAGCGCTTGCGGATGTCGGCCTTCGGCATGCGCTGCGCCTCGAGACCGAGCGCGACGTTCTCGAACACGGTCAGCCACGGAAACAGCGCGAAGCTCTGGAACACCATCGCGATGCCGTTGGCCGGGCCGGCGATCGGCTGGCCGCGGAACGTGAGGGATCCGGCCGTGGGCTCGGCCAGTCCGGCGATCAGGCGCAGCAGCGTGGACTTGCCGGATCCGGAGCGGCCCAGCAGCCCCACCACTTCGCCCTCGTTGACCGTCAGGTTCATGCCTTCCAGCACGAGCAGCTCGCCGCCGTCCGGTTTCGGGAACGCCTTGCGGACGTTCTCCACCGACAGCAGTGTGTGGGTCACCAGTTCGGCAGCCGTGTTCATGGTTCGGGTCAGCCCGCTCAGGTCAGCCGGAATTTCCGCTCCGCGTAATAGTACAGCGGACGCCAGAAGAACCGGTTGATGATGACCACGAACAGGCTCATCGTCGCGATCCCGAGGATGATCCGGTGGAAGTCGCCGGCGGTGGTCGCCTCGGCGATGTAGGCGCCGAGCCCGTGCGCCTTGACCTCGACACCGCGCCAGCTCGCTAGCTCGGCCACGATCGCCGCGTTCCACGAGCCGCCCGAGGCCGTGATTGCACCCGTGACGTAGAACGGCAGCACGCCCGGCAGCGCGACCTTGCGCCACCAGAGCCAGCCGCGCACCGAGAAATTCTGCGCCGCGTAGCGCAGCTCGGCCGGCATCGCCGAGGCACCCGCGATCACGTTGAACAGGATGTACCACTGGGTGCCGAGGATCATCAGCGGGCTGAGCCAGAGGTCGGGATCCAGCTTCCAGCTGACGATCCCCAAGACCACGACCGGGAACAGCAGGTTCGCCGGGAATGCCGCCAGGAACTGTGCGACCGGCTGCACCAGCTGGGTCGCGCGGGGGCGCAGGCCGACCCAGATGCCGATCGGTACCCACACCAGGCTCGCCAACCCGATCAGCACCGTCACGCGCAGCATCGTGATCAGGGCCAGCCCGGCGACGGCCGCCGCTTCATGCAGGCTGGTCTCCCCGATCAGCATGCGCGCGATGCGCCAGATCGCGAGTCCGACCAGCAGCACGATGATCCCGAAGAACACCAGGTCCCCGCGCCGGTGCGACCGCGCTCGCAGCACGATCGGTGCCACCGGCGAGCGCACCGGCACGCGGCTGGTCAGGCGCAGCACGGCGTTGAACAGCGCGTACAGCACGCCCATCAGGCGCGAGCGCTGCAGCATCGTCAGCGCCCAGGACTCCGAGTCCAGTCCGCCCTGCTCCTGGTCGATCCGGAAGCGCTCGCCCCAGACGATCAGCGGCCGGAACACCAGCTGGTCGTAGGCCAGGATCACGACCAGCATCGTCACGATCGCCCAGCCGATCGCGCGCAGGTTGCCCTGCTCGATCGCGAGCGCGATGTACGAGCCGACACCGGGCAGCGCGATGTTGGTGTGGCCGACACTGATCGATTCCGAGGCGACCACGAAGAACCAGCTGCCGCTCATCGACATCATCATGTTCCAGATCAGCGCCGGCATCGCGAACGGCACTTCGAGCTGCCAGAAGCGCATCCACGGCGTCAGGTGGAAGGATTCGGCCGCTTCCTGCAGCTCGTCCGGGACGGTGCGCAGCGACTGGTAGAAGCTGAAGGCCATGTTCCAGGCCTGGCTGGTGAAGATCGCGAAGATCGCCGCGAACTCCGCGCCGAGCACGCGCCCCGGGACCAGGGACATGAAGAACACGACGGTCACCGAGATGAAGCCCAGGATCGGCACCGATTGCAGGATGTCGAGGATCGGTACCAGCAGCCGTTCGGCCCGCTGGCTCTTCGCGGCCCAGGTCGCATACGTGAACGTGAACAGCAGCGACAGCGCCAGCGCCGTGAACATGCGCAGCGTGGTGCGCGCGGCATAGAACGGCAGGTTGGCCGGGTCGAGCGTGACCGGCGTCGCCACCAGCTTCGAGATCGGCTCGAGCAGCCCGCGGCTGGCCTCGGCGAAGAAGGTCAGGACACCGAGCACGACGATGATCGCGATCGCATCCCAGCGGGTCGCGAGATCACGCACGAAGGCAAAGGGTTCGGAACGGCTCATCGCTCGACGTGTCCGGTCATGGCAGCAGCCGCGTCTTTGTGGGATCGCCGCGCTGCGGGCAGCGCGGGCGGCGCCAAGTGTTGCACAGCTGTGCTACAAATTCTTATCTTCAGCCAAGCCCGCTGTGACGCGCGATCTGCTCCGCGACCGCCTCGATCGCCGCGGTACGCGCGCTGCTCTTGCGCCAGACCACGCCGATGCGGCGGCTCGGCACCGGACGCGCGAACGGCCGCACCACGACGCCGCGCGTGTGCTCGTAGGCGCCTCGACTCGCCAGCAGGGGCAGCAGCGTGATGCCGACCCCCGCCGCGACCATCTGTCGCAGCGTCTCGATGCTGGTCGCGCGGAAGTCCTGCTTCTCGTGCATCCCGCTGTTCCGGCAGGCCGCGAGCGCCTGGTCGCGCAGGCAATGTCCCTCCTCGAGCAGCAGCACGGTCTCGCCGGCGAGCTCCTCGCTGCGCAGGTGCGTGCGCGCCGCCAGCCGGTGACCCTCGGGCAGCGCCACGACGAACGGCTCCTCGTAGAGCACCTGTTCGCCCAGTCCTTCCGCAGCGACGGGCAGTGCCAGGACGCCGACGTCGAGCTCCCCATGGCGCAGCCGTTCGAGCATCGGCTCGGTCTGATACTCGAACAGCATCAGGTCCAGCCGCGGCAGCGCCTTGCGCAGCCGCAGCGCGATCTGTGGCAGCAGGTAGGGGCCGATCGTCGGCAGCAGCGCGAGCCGCAGTTCGCCGGCCAGCGGGTCACGCCGGGTGCGGGCCAGGCCGACGATCGCGTCGCCCGCTTCGAGCATGCCGCGCGCTCGCTGTACGATCTGCTCGCCGGCCGCGGTCAGCGTGACGCGCCGCGGCTGGCGTTCGATCAGCTGCACCCCGAGGTATTCCTCGAGCTTGCGCAGCTGCGCCGACAGGGTGGGCTGGCTGACGAAACAGCGCGCCGCGGCGCGGCCGAAATGCCGCAGATCGGCCACCGCGACGAGATAGCGCAGGTCCTTGAGCTTGAGGTCCGACATCGCAGTACCATATATGGTGTCTATCGTTTCATACAAGTCAATCGGGCGCGCGCTGCTGCTGGCGACACGCGTGACGCTGGCAACTTGGGCGTTGGCGGCCCCTGGCGCGCGCGCCGGCGCGCTCGTGGTCGAGGACGACGAGCACCACCGGGTCGAGCTCGCGGGACCCGCGCAGCGCATCGTGAGTCTCGCGCCGGGGGCCACCGCCATGCTGTTCGCGGCCGGCGCGGGGGCGCAGGTCGTCGGCACGAGCGAGTACTCCGACGAACCGGCGGCGGCGAGCCGCGTGCCGCGCATCGGCGACAGCCAGGCGGTGGACCTGGAGCGCGTGCTCGCGCTGCGACCGGACGTGGTCGTGGTCTGGAGCGGCGGTACCGCGCCGGCCCTGATCGAGCGACTCGAGCTGCAGGGGCTGCGCGTCTACCGCCATCGACTGTCCCGGCTCGACGAGATCGCACCCAGCCTCGAACGGCTGGGACTGCTCGCCGGGACCACGGCGCAGGCGCAGCGTGCCGCGGTGAGCGCCACGGCGCGCCTCGCCGCGCTGCACGCGCGCTATCGCGGTGAGGTCACGCACCCGCGCTCGATCCTGCTGCAGGTCTGGGACCAGCCGTTGTACACGGTCGGAGGCGGCGAGCTGCTCTCGGACGTCGTCGCCACCTGCGGTTACCGCAACCTGTACGCCGACCTGGCGGACCCGGGTCCGGCCGTCGCGGTGGAATCCGTGCTGGCGCGCAATCCGGACGTGATCCTCGCGCTGGCCGGCGACCCGGCGAGCGCGGCGGCATGGGCACGGCGCTGGCAGGCCTTCCCGGTACTGGCCGCCGTGCGTTCCGCGCACGTGCTGGCCTGGAGCGACCCGCGCCTGAGCCGGCTGGGGCCCGCGATGCTCGATGCGACCGAGGCCCTGTGCGCGGCCCTGCCGCACTGATGGACCAACCTTGACGGCTGCCTCAGCGCCTCGCCATACTCGGCCAATCATGTTGACTGACCGCCTGATCTCCGGCTCCGGCTGGTGGCGCCCCTCCCTCACGGAGAGTGGGCCCGGGCGTCGCTGCAAGCTTTAAGACCGCACCAACAGTCAACCCCAAGGTACAGCAGACACCAGAACCCATCTCCGGAACTCCGGGATGGGTTTTTTTTTATGAAAGCACCATTCGACATCGCCGGTGACTTCGACACGCCCGTATCGGCGTTCGCGAAGCTCGCACCGTTCAACCCGCGCTTCCTGCTCGAGAGCGTCGAGGGGGGCGAGCGGCTCGGCCGCTATTCCTTCATCGGCTTCGGCGAAGCCCTCGAAGTGCGGCTCGACGCCGACGGCTTCCGGATCGGCGGCGAGCGGCGCGCCCCGCCACGCGATGCCGCGGAGCTGCTCGACGGCCTGCGGCTGGCGTTGCGCATGGCGCCGCTCCCGGAGCCCTCGCTCGGCAGCGTGCCGCTGGCCGGCGGGCTCGTGGGCTACACCAGCTACGATTTCGTGCGCTTCCTCGAACGGCTGCCGGCACGGCTGCCGCCGCTGCCAGAGCGTGCCGCTGCTGCACTACGTCGCGCCGCGCTCGCTGCTGGTGTTCGATCATGTGAGCCGCGGCATCGCACTGCTGCATGCCGGCAGCGAGGCCGAGCGCAGCGCGCTGCGCGCGAGGTCATCGCGGCGCTGCGCGGCCCGCTGCCGCGGATCGCGACGCCGGCGCGGCTTCTCGGTGCCCGTGCCGGCCCTGGCGCGCGAGGACTACATCGACGGCGTGCGCGCCGCCCAGGAATACATCGCGGCCGGCGACGTCTACCAGCTCGTGCTGGCCTCGCGCTTCGCAGGCCGCCACGCGCTCGATCCGTTCCAGGCCTACCGCGCGCTGCGGCTGATCAATCCCTCGCCCTACATGTATCTTCTGCCGCCTCGGCGCGCTGACCGTGGTCGGCTCCTCGCCGGAGGCGCTGGTGCAAGCTGCAACGGCCGCACGCGCCGAGCTGCGGCCGATCGCCGGCACGCGGCCCGCGCGGCGCGGATCCGGCCGCTCGATGCGCGGCTCGAGGCCGAGCTGCTCGCCGACGTCAAGGAGAACGCCGAGCACGTGATGCTCGTCGACCTGGCGCGCAACGACCTGGGCCGCGTCGCGCGCGCCGGCAGCGTGCACGTGCGATCCGTTCCGTTCGATCGAGCGCTACAGCCACGTGATGCACATCGTCAGCGGCGTGCGCGGCGAACTCGACCCGCGCCGCGACGCCTTCGACCTGTTCGCGGCGACCTTTCCGGCCGGCACGCTGGTCGGCGCACCGAAGGTGCGCGCGATGGAGATCATCGAGGAGCTCGAGCCGGTGCGGCGCGGGCTCTACGGCGGCACGATCGGCTACTTCGGCGCGCAGGGCGACATGGACCAGGCGATCACCATCCGCACGCTGGTGTTCCACGGCGACGAATACAGCTACCAGGCGGGCGCCGGCATCGTCGCCGACAGCCAGTGCCGGCGGCCGAACACGATGAGGTGCTCGCCAAGAGCGCCGCGCTGCTGCGCGCGCTGCGCATGGCGCAGGAGGGCCTGTGAAGCGCGCGGCCTGCTGCTGATCGACAACTACGACTCCTTCACCTACAACCTGGTGCAGGCGTTCCTGGTGCTCGGCGCCGACGGTCGAGGTGCATCGCAACGACGAGATCAGCATCGAGCAGGCGCGCGCGCTGGCGCCCACCCACCTGTGCATCTCGCCCGGTCCCGGCACGCCGCGCGCAGGCCGGCGTATCGATGGCGATGATCCGCGCAGCTTCGCCGGGCGAGATTCCGGTGCTCGGCGTGTGCCTGGGCCACCAGTCGATCGTCGAGGCCTTCGGCGGCCAGGTGGTGCGCGCCGGGCGCCTGATGCACGGCAAGACCTCGCGTCATCGAGCACGACGGCGCGGGCGTGTTCGCGGGGATGCACGCCGGGCTGCCAGGTCGGCCGCTACCATTCGCTGATCGCGGCGCCGGAGTCGCTGCCGGCGGAGCTCGATGGTCACCGCGAGGACGGCCGAGGGCGAGATCATGGGCGTGCGCCACCGCCGCTTCATGGTCGAGGGCGTGCAGTTCCATCCCGGAGAGCGTGCTGACGCCGGAAGGCCCGGCGATGCTGCGCAACTTCCTGCGTGCCGGGCACGGAATGCGGGCCTGAACGCATGAGGCATGCCCGCGCCGACGCTCCCCGCGCTGCTCGACCGGCTGCTCGAGGGCGGCAGCCTCGGCGAGAGCGAGGCGGCCGGCCTGCTGGTCGCGCTCACCGCACCCGACCTGGCGCCGGCGATGGCCGGCGGCGCTGCTGGTCGCGCTGCGCGCCAAGGGCGTGACGGCCGCGGAGCTGCGGGGCTTCGCGCGTGGCGATGCGCGCGCAGGCACGCCGCCCGCGAATTGCCGGCGCCGCTCGACGCGGTCGACATCGTCGGCACCGGCGGGGATCGCTCCGGCAGCCTCAACCTGTCGACCGGCGCAGCGCTGCTGACGCGCGGCCTGCGGCCTGCCGGTGGTCAAGCACGGCAATCGCTCGATCTCGAGCCGCGCCGGCAGCGCCGACGTGCTGCAGGCGCTCGGATTGCCGCTGCCGCTCGACGAGGCGGCGGCCGGGCGCTGCTTCGCAGCGCTCGGATTCACGTTCCTGTTCGCCCCGTACTACCATCCGGCCACCCGCAACATCGCGCCAGTGCGCGCGACGCTCGCCGTGCGCACGGTGTTCAACGTACTCGGTCCGCTGTCCAATCCGGCCGCGCCACCGTTCCTCGTGATTGGCGCCTTCGACGACACCACCGCGGAGCTGATCGCGCACGCGCTGCAGGGCAGCGGCATCCGCCGCGCGTTCGTGGTGCACGGTGCGGAGGGCTGGGACGAGCCGACCCCGGTCGGTCCGTTCACGCTGTTCGACGTCGGGCCGGATCGGGTGCGGCGCGAGCAGCGCACGCCCGAGGACTACGGCCTGCCGCGCTGCACTTCGGCCGCGCTCGCGGGCGGTGATGCCGCGTACAACGCGCTCGCCCTGCAGCGGGTGCTGGACGGCGAGCGCCACGACGCACACCGCGATGCGCTGCTGCTGGGTGCGGCACTCGCGCTGGAGGTCAGCGGGCGCGAGCCCGCACCGTTGGCGGCGCTGCAGCGCGCGGCAGCCGCGATCGACGACGGGGCGGCGCGCGCGCTGCTCGCGGGCCTGCGGCGCTTCGGGGTCGAGCAGGCCCGCGCTCCGGGGACGGCATGAGCGCGGATTTTCTCGGGGTGATGGCCCGGGCGAGCACCGCGCGCGTCGAGCGCGCGCGCGCCGAGTGCAGCGAGCCGCGGCTGCGCTCGCTCGCGCTCGAGCGCCCGCCACCGGTGCCGCTGCAGCTCTCGCCGCAGGGCTTCGACCTGATCGCCGAGGTCAAGCTGCGCTCGCCCGCGGCCGGACGGCTCGGGGAGAGTACCGCCGATCTGGGCGCGCGGGTCGCCGGCTACGCGCACGCGGGTGCGGCGGCGGTCTCGATCCTGACCGAGCCGGCGCGCTTCGACGGCTCGCTCGAGCATCTGCGGGTCGGAGTCGAGGCGCTGCGCGGCACCGTGCCGGCGATGCGCAAGGACTTCCTGGTCGATCCCTACCAGGTCCTGGAGGCGCGCGCGGCCGGGGCCGGTGGCGTGCTCGTGATCCTGCGGATGCTCGGGGACGCGGCGGTCCGTGCGCTGCTCGACGCGGCGGTAGAGTGCGGGCTGTTCGTGCTGCTCGAGGCCTTCGACGAGGCGGACCTGCGGCAGGCCGCACGGCTCGTCGACGGCTACGCGGGACGCGTCGTGCTGCTGGTCGGAGTCAATTGCCGCGACCTGGCGACGCTCGAAGTCGTACCGGGCCGCCTCGAGGAACTCAGTGCATTCCTGCCGCGCGGCGTGCCGGCGCGTGGCCGAAAGCGGACTCGAGACTGCCGCGGACGCCGCGCGCCTCGCGCGTGCCGGCTATGGTGTCGCGCTGGTCGGCAGTGCGCTGATGCGTGCCGCCGATCCGGGTGCGCTGGTGCGCTCGATGCTCGCCGCAGGGCGCGCGGCCGGAAGCTGACGCCGTGTGGATCAAGATCTGTGGCATGACCCGCAGCGAGGCGGTACTGGCGGCGCTCGAGGCCGGGGCCGACGCCATCGGCTTCGTGTTCGCACCGTCCGTGCGACGGGTCGAACCTGCCGAGGCCGCGCGGCTCGCGCGCGCGGCACGCGGGCGCGCGCGCTGCGTGGCGGTCATGCTGCATCCGGAACAGGAACAGCTCGACGCGATGCTGCGGGTGTTCGCGCCCGACGTGCTGCAGACCGACCTTGCGGATTTCGGGCGGCTGCGCGTGCCGGCCGGGCTCGAGCGACTGCCCGTGCTGCGTACGGCCGCGATGAGCGGTTCCGGGCTGGCGCCGCGGTTGCTGTTCGAGGGTGCGCGCAGCGGCAGCGGTACCATCGGCGACTGGCAGCAGGCGGCGTGGCTGGCGCGCCGCTGCGAGCTGGTGCTGGCCGGCGGCCTGGACGCACGCAATGTCGGGGCCGCGATCGCTGCCGTGCGGCCGTTCGGCGTCGACGTGTCCAGTGGCGTGGAGGCCGCGCCCGGAATCAAGAGCCCGGAACAGATCGCGGAATTCGTATGTGCCGCGCGAGCGGCGTCGAGAGAGATCGTTCATGAACCCGTTCACGACAGTCGCGGAAGCTGAGCGCACCCTGGCCGACCTGATCGCCGGCCGCCTGCCGGACGAACGGGGTCGCTACGGCCCCTTCGGCGGCCGCTACGTGCCGGAGACGCTGATTCCCGCGCACGAGCGGCTGGAGCGCGCCGCGCGGCGCTGGCTCGCCGATCCGGAATTCCGTGCCGAACTCGACCGCGAGCTGCGCGACTGGGTCGGCCGGCCGACCGCGCTGAGTCCCGCTCCGCACCTGTCGCGGCGCTGGGGCGCCGAGGTGTGGCTCAAGCGCGAGGACCTGGCGCACACCGGTGCGCACAAGATCAACAACGCGCTCGGGCAGGCGCTGCTCGCGCGCCGGCTCGGTGCGCGCCGCATCGTCGCCGAGACCGGCGCGGGCCAGCACGGCGTGGCGAGCGCCGCGGCCTGCGCCCGGGTCGGACTGCCATGCACCGTCTACATGGGCGAACTGGATATGCAGCGCCAGGCGCCGAACGTCGGCCGCATGCGACTGCTCGGCGCCAGGGTGGTCCCGGTCACCAGCGGCGAGCGCACGCTGCGCGCCGCGATCGACGAGGCATTGCGCGACTGGGTGTCGGATCCGACCGGGACCTACTACCTGCTCGGCTCGGCCGTGGGCGGACATCCGTATCCGTACCTGGTGCGCGAGCTGCAGGCGGTCATCGGCCGCGAGGCGCGCGCGCAGATGCTCGAGCGCACCGGGGCGCTGCCCGATGCGGTGGTCGCCTGCGTCGGCGGCGGTTCCAACGCGATCGGACTGTTCCACGCGTTCCTCGGCGATCCTGCGGTCGAGATCCTGGGGATCGAGGCGGGTGGCCGCGGCGGCGCGCTCGGTCTGAATGCGGCCACGCTGGCCCATGGCAGGCCGGGGGTGCTGCACGGCAGTTATTCCATGCTGCTGCAGGACGAGAACGGCCAGATCCAGGAAACGCATTCGGTGTCCGCGGGGCTCGATTACCCGGGCGTCGGTCCGGAACACGCGCTGCTCGGCGCGCTCGGGAGGGTGCGCTACGAGACGGCGGAGGACGCCGAGGCGCTCGAGGCCGTGCGTGAATGCTGCGAATGCGAAGGCATCCTGCCCGCGCTCGAGACCGCGCACGCGCTCGCCGGCGCGCGCCGCTGGGCAGGATCGCATCCGGGGCGGCGCGTGCTGGTCGGGCTCTCCGGCCGCGGCGACAAGGACATGCCGACGCTCGCGCAGACGCTGCTGGCCGGGCACGCGCCCGGGGCGGCACCATGACCGGCACGCCGGCGCCCCGCGAGCGCATCGTCGCGGCACTGCGTGGCGCGGCCAAGCAGGGCCAGCCGGCGCTGGTGGCATTCCTGACGGCCGGTTTCCCGGACCGGGAGGGCTTCCGCTCGACGGTCGAAGCGGTGGCCGGCGAGGCCGACGTGATCGAGATCGGCGTGCCGTTCACCGATCCGATGGCCGACGGCGTGACGATCCAGCGTGCCAGCGAGCAGGCACTGCGCAACGGCGTGACGCTGCCCTGGATCCTCGCGGAACTCGCACGCATGGCGCCGCTGCCCACGCCGGTGCTGCTGATGAGCTACCTCAACCCGCTGCTCTCGTACGGCCTCGCGCGGCTCGCCGGCGATGCCGCGGCCAGCGGCGTGTGCGGTTTCATCGTGCCGGACCTGCCGTTCGACGAGAGCGAGGAGTTCCGCGCACTGCTCGCCCCGCGCGGACTGGCGCTGGTGCAGATGGTGACGCCGGTCTCGAGCGCCGAGCGCATCGCGAAACTCGCCGCTGCGAGCCAGGGCTTCGTGTACGCGGTCACGATGACCGGCACCACCGGCAGGAGCATCGCGGCGCCGGAAGACATCGCGGAGTACCTGCAGCGGGTGCGCGCTGCCGCGACCGTACCGGTGTGCGCGGGCTTCGGGATCCGCGGCCGCGAGCAGGTGGATGGACTGCGCGGGCTCGTGGATGGCGTCATCGTGGGCTCGGCGCTCGTCGAAGTGCTCGAGCGTGGCGAGTCCCCTGCGCGCTGGCTGGCCGCGTTGCGCCCCCCGCGTCGGTGACCGCGCCATCGACATCGCTGACGGTCGCCGCGCGCTTCTGCGGTCCTCCCGGCTGCGCCAATGGCGGCTACCTCGCGGGCCTGATCGCGCGCTGTTCCCCGCAGGTGCTGTGCGTGCGGCTGGAGCGACCCACTCCGCTCGACCAGGCGCTCGAGCTCTTCGCCGAAGCGGACGGCGGGCTGCGCCTCGAGCATTCCGGGACGATCCTTGCGCGTGCCCAGCCGACCAGCCTCGCGCTGCAGGTCCCGCCGGCCTTGGGTTACCGGGATGCGCTCGAGGCCTCGCGCCACTTCGTCGGCTTTACCCAGCACGCCTTTCCGCGCTGCTTCGTCTGCGGCCCGCTGCGTGCGCGCGGCGACGGGCTGCGGATCTTCGCCGGACGGGTAGCGGGGCGCGATCTGGTGGCCGCGCCGTGGGTCCCCGATCCTGCGCTCGCGGGCGGCGACGGCAAGGTGCTGCCCGAGTTCATGGGTGCCGCGCTGGACTGTCCGGGCTATTTCGCGGCGCGCGAGGATGCCGTGCCGATGCTGCTCGGCGAATTCACCACCCACGTGGATCGTTGCGTGCACGTCGACGAGCCGTGCGTGATCCTCGGCTGGCGCATCCGCACCAGCGGGCGCAAGTACGAGGTGGGCTCGGCGCTGTTCGACGGCAGCGGCGAGCCGTGCGCGCGCGCGCGCGCCGTGTGGATCGAACCGCGTCCGGGGCCGGTGGCCACTCCCGCCTGAATGGAGCCCCGTGGCCCGGGGCTTCAGGGGCGTCGCGCGCCCGGCAGCGCGCAGTACAGGCAGCCGAGCACGCCGAGCACCCCGAGCACGGCACCGATCAGGCGCGGCTGCAGCCCCTGTCCGAACCACAGCACCGCGCCGAGCAGCAGCGCCGCGCTCACCAGCGCACGATCGCGGCGCTGGCCGCGCGCCAGCAGCTCCAGCCGCAGCGGCTCGAGTGCGGCCGCGTCGCCGCGCACCGCCACGGCGCCGTCGCGCGACTGCTCGAGCATGCGCTGCGCATGCGGCGGCAGCGCCTTGAGGACCTCCAGCACGTCGGGCCAGCCGCGGCGCAGTTCGCGCAACACGCTGCGCGGGCTCATGCGCTCGCGCATCCAGCGCCGCAGCACCGGACTCGCGGTCTGCCAGATGTCGAGGTCCGGGTAGAGCTGTCGCCCGAGACCCTCGACGTTGAGCAGCGTCTTCTGCAGCAGCAGCAGCTGCGGCTGGATCTGGCCGTCGAAGCGCCGCAGCGCCTCGAACAGCCGCAGCAGCACCGTGCCGAACGAGATTTCCTTCAGCGGGCGATCGAAGATCGGCTCGCAGATCGTACGCACCGCCGATTCCATCTGCTCGACCCTCGCATCCGGCGGCACCCAGCCCGACTGGATGTGCAGCATCGCGACGCGCCGGTAGTCGCGGTCGAACACGGCGAGGAAGTTCTCCGCGAGGTAGCGCTGGTCGCGTGAGGACGAGCGTGCCGACGATGCCGAAGTCGACCGCCGCATAGCGCGGCTGTGCCGGGTCATCGGTCAGCACGAAGATGTTGCCCGGATGCATGTCGGCGTGGAAGAAATTGTGCCGGAACACCTGGGTGAAGAAGATCTCGACGCCGTTCTCGGCCAGGCGCCGGAAGTCGGTGCCGGCCGCCCGCAGCCGCTCGATGTCGCCGATCGGGATGCCGCGTATCCGCTCCATGACCATCACGTCGGTGCGGCAGTAGTCCCAGTAGACCTCCGGCACGTAGAGCAGCGGCGAGCCGGCGAAATTGCGCCGGATCTGCGAAGCATTGGCGGCCTCGCGCAACAGGTCGAGCTCGTCGAGGATCGTCTGCTCGTACTCGCGCACGATCTCCAGCGGCTTGAGCCGGCGGCTCTCGGTCCACCAGCGCTGCGCCAGGGTCGCGAGCGCATACAGCACCTCGATATCCAGCGCGATCGTCGACTTCATGCCCGGACGCAGCACCTTGACGATGACTTCCCGTCCATCCGGCAGCTGCGCGGCGTGCACCTGGGCGATCGACGCGGCGGCCAGCGGCGTCTCATCGAAGCCGGCCAGTCGCGTCTCCAGCGGAGCGCCCCAGCTGCGCTCGATCGCGGCCCGCGCCAGCGTCCCCGGGAACGGCGGCACGCGATCCTGCAGACGCGCCAGCTCATCGGCGATGTCCGTCGGCAGCAGGTCGCGACGCGTGGAGAGCGCCTGGCCGAACTTCACGAACATCGGTCCCAGCTCCTGGAGCGCGAGCCGCAGCCGCTCACCGCGGCCCTGCGGGGCGCGACGCTGGAACCAGGTCCATGGAGAGACGAAGTACACGAAACGCAGCGGGCGGTACAGGTGCGTCGCGCGCACGAAATCGTCCAGCCCGTGCCGCACGAGCACGCGCTGGATCTGCACCAGTCGTACCAGGACGCGCAGCCGGATCACGCCGGTCCCGGCTTGCCGGCGCGCGCGTGCAGCCGCTGCTCCAGCGCATGCGCACGTGCGTCGGCGCGATCGAGCTGCTCGCGCACTTCATCCACGCCTTGCAGGAACTGCTCGGCCTCCGCGCGCGATACCAGTGCCTGCTTCTCGTGTGCCAGGTATTCGGCCAGGTTGCGCGCGCCGGTCCAGGCGCTCGCGCGGGCCCAGCCGGAGGCATCCCGCGCGGTGCGTACCACCACATGCGCGAGACTGCGTCCCAGCAGCCGCGACAGCACCGCCTCCAGGTCGGGGCGCAGGTGCCCGAGCAGTTCCTGGAAGCGCTCCGCGACCGCGGTATCCCCATCGATGCGGACGTCGCCGCGCTGGATCACGCTGCGCGCGTCCGCACCGGCCAGCGCCAGCAGCGACAGCGGCGTGCCGCGGATGCGTGCGTCGGGCGTGGCGGCACGCGCGCCGCTGCCGGACGGCACCTGCTGCATCGTCAGCGTGCCGCCGCTGCACTCCAGCACCAGGTTCCACGGCGTGCCGGCAATCTCGATCTCGAGCCGCCGGCCCTGCAGCTCGCCCAGCAGCGCGGACGCGCGCGGGGATTCCGCGACACCATGCGCGACGAAGCGTCGCAGCAGGCCTTCCAGCGCAGCGCCCGGCCGCAGCTCCATGCTCAGTACCGGTATCCGCGGTGCACGGCGACGATGCCACCCATCAGGTTGTGATACCTGCAATCCTCGAACCCGGCCTGCTGCAGCATCCGCAGCAGGGTCGCCTGGTCCGGATGGCGGCGGATCGATTCCGCCAGGTAGCGGTAGCTGTCGGCGTCGCCGGCGACGATGCTGCCGAGACGCGGCAGCACGCTGAAGGAATACAGATCGTACAGCCGGCTCAATGCCGGCAGCACCGGCTTCGAGAACTCCAGCACCAGCAGCTGCCCGCCGGGCCGCAGCACGCGATACATCGAGCGCAGCGCGGCATCCTTGTCGGTCACGTTGCGCAGCCCGAATCCGATCGTCACGCAATGGAAGCTGTGCTCGGCAAAGGGCAGCCGCTCGGCGTCGGCCTGTACGTACTGCACGTTGCCGGTCCGTCCCTCATCGATCAGCCGGTCGCGGCCGTGCCGTAGCATCCGGCCGTTGATGTCCGCCAGCACGACCAGGCCCGCAGGACCCACCTGGCGCGCCAGGCCGGACGCGAGATCACCGGTGCCGCCGGCGACATCGAGCGCCTGCGCGCCGCGTGACAGCCCCGTGAGCCGCAGCGCGAACTGCTTCCAGAGCCGGTGTGCGCCGCCCGACATCAGATCGTTCATCAGGTCGTAGCGGTCCGCGACGGAGTCGAACACGCCGCGCACGCGCCGTGCCTTGTCGGCGCGGGGGATTTCCCTGAACCCGAAATCCGCGGTTTCCCGGCGCTGTTCATCCATAAGGTACCGCCATTCTAGTTATGTCACTGCAGGACCGCATCGGTGCAGCGGACGATGACAGCATATCCGGGACCCGGTGTTCAGGGAGCTGATCGTATGCAGTCCCGACAGTTGCATGCGGAAGGGACCAGCTTCGTCCACTACTGTCGCGGAGCCTGCGCGGCTGGTTTCGTGGACTGAATCCAAATCGCTGGCAATCCCGCAGCGATTGGATGAGAATCGCCCGCGGTTGCAGCCGCAAGGCTGCAATCGAGTGGGGGTCTTGTAAAGATTTGGCCGGGCGCAATAGCCCGGCCTTTCTTTTTCAGCCGTCCGGTTTCGCGCCCTGCCGCGAGGCCGCGACCCGCGCGAGATAGGACGCCCACTTTTCCGGGTACTGCGCGCCCAGCTCGTGCAGGTAGCCCCAGGTGTAGAGTCCGCTGTCGTGGCCATCGTCGAATACGAGACGCACCGCATAGTGACCGACCGGCTCGACCGCACGCACCAGCACGTCCTGCTTGCCGAGCACGAGCACCGCCTGGTCGCCGCCGTGTCCCTGGACCTCCGCCGAGGGCGAATGCACCCGCAGGTATTCGAATGGCAGTTCGAAGCTCGAGCCGTCGGCAAACGCGACGGCGAGCACGCGCGAGCGCGTCCGCAGCCTGATCTCGGTGATGCTGATCGGCGATGCCTTCTCGTCCATGCGCGTGCTCCAGGCGGGCCCTGCAGTATGCGCGCCCCGTCGGCGCCGCGCGCCCCAGGGGATCTGCGCGCCCCACAGCGCCCGCGCGCGCAGCGGCGAGGCGCCGGCGCATGAAGGCCGGCGGCCCCTCCTGGCGGGTGTTCCTCGCGTTCATGGCCGCGGCCGCGCTGTTCGTATGGTGGAGCGGACAGCAGCTGCCGTCGATCGTCGCCGCGCACTTCGATGCCGCCGGAGTGCCGAACGCTTTCATGCCGCGAGCGCGCTACGTGTGGTGGATGCTCGCCATCGTGATCGGCCTGCCGTTGCTGACCACGCTCGCGGTGCAGGCCGGCCTGCGCGGACCGGACGCGCGACTGAAGGTGCCGAACGCGGATTACTGGCTCGCGCCGGAGCGGCGCGAGGCGGCGCTGGCCTACGCCCGCGCGTCGATTCGCGGCTTCAGCATCGTGCTGGTGGTGCTGCTGTGCGCGCTGCACTGGCTGGTCGTGCGCGCCAATCGCACTGCCCCGGCGGCGCTCGCCAACCTGCCGTTCGGCTCGGCGCTGCTGGCACTGGCGCTCTCGTGCCTGCTATGGGCCCGTGTGATGCTCGGCCACTTCCGCCGCCGCCCCTGAGGCGTCCAGCGGGCTTCAGGGGGACTTCTCGAGCGCCTCGATCTCGTCCATGAGCCGGTTCATCCGCGCCACCAGGGCCCGGTACGGCGCCGGCGTGGCCATGTCGATGCCCGCCTTCAGATAGAGCTGGTACGCGTACTCCGATCCACCGGCGCGCAGCACGTCGAGGAAGCGCGCGCGCGCCACGTCCCCCTGTCCCAGGATCGCGTCGGTGAACTGTGCCGCGCCCGCCATCGACGTGGCGTACTGCCACACGTAGAAGTCGTAGTAGAAATGCGGCACCCACGCCCACTCGACGCAGTAGCCCGGATCGATCTTCATGATGCCGTCGGCCTCGCCGTAGTAGCGGCGCACGACCTCGCAGTACAGGTCGCTCAGGCGGGCGCCGGACAGCGCCCGCCCCTGCTCGACCTCCTCGTGGATCCGCAGCTCGAACTCCGCGAACATGACCTGGCGGAAGTAGGTGGTCCGGATCGACTCCAGCCCCGCCCCGAGGTAGTAGAGCTTCTCGGCGCGCGTCGCGGCGTGGGCGACCATGTAGTCGTTGAGCAGCATCTCGTTCGCAATCGAGGCCGACTCGGCGATGAACGTCGGGTAGGCGGCCTGCTCGTACGGCTGCGCGCGGTTCGCGAGCAGGGTGTGCACCGCGTGGCCCCATTCGTGTGCGAAGGTCGAGAGCGAATCGTAGTCATTGGCGTGGTTGAGCAGCAGGTACGGATGCACGTCGTAGGCCGAACCGTTCATGTACGCCCCGGTCGCCTTGCCAGGATGCGGCAGCACGTTCATCCAGCGGCCCGCGAAGCCCTGCCGCAGCAGACCCAGGTATTCCTGACCCATCGGCGCGAGCGCCGCGAGCGTGATCTGCTCCGACTGCGCCACCGAAAACTGCGGCGGGTGGGGCAGCGGAAACAGCGGCGGGTAGTTGTCGTAGTAGCCCAGGGCATCGCGGATGCCGAGGCGCCGCTGGCGCAGCCGCAGGTAGCGGTGCAGCGTCGGCAGCGCCGCATTGGTCTCCGCGACCACGGTGCGGTAGACCTCCGCGGGCATGTTCGAGGCGAACAGCGCGGCCGACAGGGCCCCGTCGAACCGGCGCGCGCGTGCGGTGAAGACGTCGCCCATGACCTGCGCCGCGAGCGCCGCGCCGGCGGTACCTTCGAAACGCTTCCAGGCGCCGTAGAAGGTATCGAACACCAGCTTGCGCTCGGCCCGGTCGCTGGATTGCCGGTACTGCTCGTACGCGGGCTCGTCCAGGCGCACCTGCTTGCCGCGCAGCGCGATGGTCGGGTAGGGCAGCTCGGCGTAGGACAGCTGGCTGTGGATCGCATCCGGCTGCGCCAGCACGCTGCCGGCCGCGGCCAGCACGCCCTCCGCTTCGGTACCGAGCGTGTGCGGGGCTGCACGCAGCGTGTCGGCGAGGCCGAAGCCGAAGCGCGCAGTCATCGGCTCGTCCTGTGCTTCGAAGGCCTGTATCTGTGCCGCGCCGATGCGGATCACTTCCGGCGCGACCCAGGAAGTCTTCTCGGCGATGAGCGTGCCGAGCGCCTGCGACTGCTGCCGGCGCTCCTGGTCCGGGGCGCGGTGCAGGTCCTCATCGCCCTTGAGCGTCGCATAGACGTCGAGACGCGCGGCCTCGCGGTTCACGGCCGATATCGCCGAGAGCGCCCCAAACAGGGACTGCGCGTCCCGCCCCAGGGTGCCCTGGAGGCGGTCCAGCTCCATGGCCTGCGCCTTGACGCGCTCATAGGCCGCATTCCAGTCGGCGGGTGTCGCGTACAGGTCGGACAGGTCCCACATCGTCGCGAGTTCGCCGCCAGGGGCGGCGCCGGGGGCGTCCGCGGCGCGCGCGACCCCGGCAGCCAGTCCCGCGGCCGCCAGTGCACACCAGGCCACGGCGCGTATCCGCCGCGTTGGCGTCGCAGTGCTTGAAAGGCGCAGTGGTCCGGGCATGATTCGCTCCTCGCGTGGCGGCCGAGGCCGGGCGCTACTGGCACTCATGCTCGACGCTGCGGCGAGTGCCCGTCAAGGCGGCGCCTTTGAGGCGCGCCCCCTGCGGGGTATATTCCGAGGGCGGCAGGATGCGCTCGCTGCTTCCCGAGGGAGTACTGGTATCGCTGTGCGCGTATTGCTGTGTTCCAGGGGCCGGACCCTGCGTCTTGCGATCGTGCTGGCGCTGCTTGCCGTGCACGCGCCGGGCGCATACGCAGTGGCGCAGCCGACGCGCTGGCACTGGATCGACATCAACGGGCACCGCATGTACTACGCGGTGCGCGGCGCCGGACCCACCCTCGTGCTGCTGCACGGCGGTGGCGATTCCGGCGAGCATTCGTTCGAACGCCAGATCGGCGAGTTCGCCGTCGGCCATCACATCATCGCGCCGGACCAGGTGGGTCACGGCCACACGCCGGACCTGCCGGGTCCGTTGAGCTATACGTCGATGATGCAGGACACGGCGGTGCTGCTCGAGCGCCTGCACCTGCACTCGGTCGACGTCATGGGCTTCAGCGACGGTGGCATCCTCGCGCTGATGCTGGCGGCGCGCCATCCGGCGCTGGTGCGCCGACTGGTGATCAGCGGCGCCAACATCGCACCGGAAGGACTGACGCCCGACGAGCGCGCGGACCTGCAGGTGGTGGAGCAGTCCAGGCCGGTGACGCTCGATCAGAAGCTCGCGCGGCTGTGGCTGACCTCGCCGACGCCGCTGGAACTGAACACGAAGCTGCTCGCGAGCATCGACAAGCCGGTGCTCGTGATCTCGGGTGACCGTGACGCGATCACGCTCGAGCACACGCTGCAGATATTCCACGCGTTGCCGCGGGCCGAACTGTGCATCCTTCCCGGGACCGATCACGGCACCTTCTCGGGCCGGCCCGAATGGCTCAATCCGATCATCGCGGAGTTCCTCGACCGTCACTAGCGCGCTGCTACACTGCACTGCACGCGCGCCGCGTGCGCGCCAACCGCCAGAGGAGCTACCGTGAGTGCAACGAGGATTCTCGCGCTGGTACTGGTGGCCGCAGGGGTGCTGGGCCTGATCTACGGTGGCTTCGACTACGTGCGCGACACGCATGATGCGAAGCTCGGTGGGCTGGAATTCGCGATCCGGAGCCGGCACACGATCCTCGTTCCGACCTGGCTCAGCCTCTGCGCGATCGGTGCCGGCATCGCGCTGCTGCTGCGGGGCCGCAGCCGGCCCTGAGGGCGCGCCGCCCTGGATCGGCGCCGCGCTCGCGTCGCGGTTTGCGCCGCTGCGCGGGAATCAATAGACTGCCGCCGCGCCGGAATCTCCAGGGCGCGCGCATCAGGTTGCAGGAGTCGAGTCAGTGGGCAAAGGTGATCGCAAGACCCGCCGCGGCAAGATCTATCGCGGATCCTTCGGCAAGACCCGACCGAAGGACCCCGCCAGGAAGTCGCCACCGGCCTCCAAGGGCAGCACCACCCGCAAGTGATCGCGGGCGTGCGGCGGGCGCGCTGCCCGCGGCGGGCACGCTGCTAGAGCGCCGCTGGAGCCGCTAGAGGATGTAGCGGCTCAGGTCGTCGTCCTTCGCCAGTGATGCCGAGCTGCCGCTCGACGTAGGGCGCGTCGACGGTCAGCACCGATTCGCCGTGCCCGCCGGCATCGAAGGACACCGGTTCGAGCAGCCGTTCCATGACGGTATGCAGGCGACGGGCGCCGATATTCTCGGTCCGCTCGTTGACCTGGTGCGCGATCTCGGCGATGCGCCGCACGCCGTCCACGGTGAACTCGACGCGCAGGTTCTCGGTGCCGAGCAGCGCCCGGTACTGCGCGGTCAGCGACGCGTCCGGCTCGGTCAGGATGCGCACGAAATCCTCGACGCTCAGCGAGTCCGAGCTCGACGCGGATCGGAAACCGGCCCTGCAGCTCCGGGATCAGGTCCGACGGCTTGGACATGTGGAACGCGCCCGAGGCGATGAACAGCACGTGGTCGGTCTTGATCGATCCGTACTTCGTGTTGCACGGTGGAGCCCTCGACCAGCGGCAGCAGGTCGCGCTGCACGCCCTCGCGCGAGACGTCCGCGCCCAGGGTCTCCTGCCGGCGCGTGATCTTGTCGATCTCGTCGATGAACACGATGCCGTTCTGCTCGGCGTTGCGCGAGCGCCCGCGCCTTGAGCTCCTCCTCGTTGATGAGCTTGCCGGCCTCCTCGTCGAGCAGCAGCTTCAGCGCCTCGCGCACCTTGACGCGGCGGGTGCGGCTCCGGCCGCCGCCGAGGTTCGGACAGCACCGACTGCAGCTGCTGCTGCATCTCCTCCATGCCCGGCGGCGCCATGATCTCGACGCCCGCCGGGCAGGGCGCGCACCTCGATCTCGATCTCGCGCTCGTCGATCGCGCCCCGCAGCAGCAGTTCGCGCAACTTCTGGCGGGTCTCGGCGTCGCGCGGCTGCTGCCGGCTCGTCGGTCGAGAAGCCGAGCATGCGCGGCTTGGGCAGCAGCGCGTCCAGCACGCGCTCGTCGGCGGCGTCGCGCGGCGCGGTCGCGCACGCGCGCGAGCTCCTGCTCGCGCGTCATCTTCACGGCGACGTCGGCCAGCTCCTTGATGATGGAATCGACCTCGCGTCCGACGTAGCCGACCTCGGTGAACTTGGTCGCCTCGACCTTGACGAACGGCGCCTGGGCGAGCCGCGCCAGCCGGCGCGCGATCTCGGTCTTGCCGACGCCGGTCGGGCCGATCATCAGGATGTTCTTCGGCGTGATCTCCTGTCGCAGCGGTTCCTGCACCTGCATGCGACGCCAGCGGTTGCGCAGCGCGATCGCCACGGCGCGCTTGGCCGCGCCCTGGCCGACGATGTGCTTGTCCAGTTCCGCGACGATCTGCTGCGGCGTCACTCGCGCAGCTCCTCGATGACCAGGTTGCGATTGGTGTAGATGCAGATGTCGGCGGCGATGCCGAGCGAGCGCTCGACGATCGCGCGCGCATCGAGCGTCGTGCTGTCGGTCAGCGCGCGGGCGGCAGCCTGCGCGTACGGACCGCCCGAGCCGATCGCCGCGGCCGGGAATTCCGGCTCGATCACGTCGCCGTTGCCCGAGACGATGAACAGGTTCTGCGGGTCTCCGACCAGCAGCAGTGCCTCGAGCCGGCGCAGGTAGCGGTCGGCGCGCCAGTCCTTGGCCAGCTCGATCGCGGCGCGGGTCAGGTTGCCGTACTTCTCGAGCTTGCCCTCGAAGCGCTCGAACAGGGTGAACGCATCGGCGGTGCCGCCGGCAAATCCCGCCAGCACCTTGCCGTTTCCGAGCCGGCGTACCTTGCGCGCATTGCCCTTCATGACGGTCGCGCCCAGCGTCACCTGGCCGTCGCCGCCGAGCGCGATGGCGCCGTCACGACGCACCGCCAGGATCGTGGTGGCGTGCGCAGCGAAGCTGTCATTCATGGGGGCCTCGGTCAGCTACGGCGTTTGGCGCGCGGATGCGCCAGTTCGTAGGTGCGGGCGAGGTGCTGGAAATCAAGATGCGTGTAGACCTGGGTGGTGCTGATGCTGGAGTGTCCGAGCAGCTCCTGGACGCCACGCAGGTCATGGCTCGACTCGAGCAGGTGGGTCGCGAAGGAATGGCGGAACAGGTGCGGGTGGACGTGCTGCGGCACGCCCTGGGAGCGCGCGCACGCCGCGATCCGCAGCTGCACGGCGCGGGCAGCTCAGCGGCGCGCCGCGGCGACCGACGAACAGCGCGGTGGTGGCGGATCGGACCAGGCCCGCGCGCGCGTCGAGCCAGCGGCGCAGCACGGCACGCGCGAGCGCGCCGACCGGCACGATGCGCTCCTTGGCTCCCTTGCCGAGCACGCGCACCGTGCCCGCCTCCAGGTCCAGGTCCTGGCAGCGCAGTCCGACCAGCTCCGCGAGACGCAGGCCGCTCGAATACAGCAGCTCCATCAGCGCCAGGTCGCGCAATGCCAGCGTCCCTGCGGGCGGAACTCCAGCAGCCGCGCCATCGTATCGACGTCGAGCGTGTCCGGAAGTGCTCGTCCCGCGCGCGGTGCGGGCACGTCGAGTGCCGGATTGGCCGTCAACACGCCTTCGCGCTGCAGGTAGTGGAAGAAGGTGCGCAGCGCGCTCAGGCGCCGCGCGACGCTGCGGCCCGCGAGACCGCGCGCATGGCTGCGGGCCGCGAAGCTGCGGATTCGCGCGTGATCGAGCGCGCTGCCAGTGCTCGATGCCCTGCTCGGCGCACCAGCGGCGCAGCGCCGCGAGTTCGCGCCGGTAGGCCGATCGCGTGTGGGCCGACAGCCGGCGCTCGGTGAGCAGGTGGCGCTCGAAGCGCTCGAGCCAGGCGAGTTGCTCGCGGCTGCATCGGACGCCGCGCGGGTTCAGGGCCTCGTGAGCGCGTCCGTGATCAGCTCGCCCATGCGGGCCAGGAATTCCGTGCTCATGTCCGGGATGGAAGCGTTCGCGATCGACGCTGCCGAGCGCCAGCAGTCCCGCGGCGTTGGCTCCGCCCAGGGGTATGAGCGCGACCGAGCCGATGCCGGGCGCTTCGGTGCCGAACAGGAATTCCCGCTGGGTGTCGCGGATCTGGCCGCAGCGCGGCTTGCCCGCGGCGAACAGCGCCTCGAAGCTGCGATAGGCAGGATCTTCGGCATTCACATGGACCAGGAAACGCGCCGAGGCCGGCGCGCCCGCGCCGGCGGCCGGCGTAGCCAGCAGCATCACGGCGGTGAAGGTCTCGAAATCCTCGCGCAGGCTCGCCTCGATCTCCGCGAGCGCCTGCGCGCCCGAAGTGGTCCGCAGCAGCCGGCGCGTGAAACGATGCACCTTCTCGGCCAGCAGGTTGTTGGCGCGCGCGACGCGCACGAACTCCGCCAGCTTCTGCTCCTGCGAATGCTGCTTTTCCCGCAGCACCTCGACCTGGCGCTCGATCAGCGAGACCGTGGCGGCATTGCGCGGGTGCTGCAGGCGCATGCGGGCGAGCAGTTGCGGGTGGCGTTCGAAGAAGTCGGGCGTGCGCTGCAGATACTGCGCCACGGCCTGCTCCTCCGTGCTCTCTGCCGGCATGCCACGCACCTGGTTACTGCTCATCGTCTCTCCCATTGCGTGCCCGTACGCCCAGGCTCACAGTTCCACGCGACCTTCGAACGACAGCGCCACTGGACCGGTCAGCCACACCGAATGTCCAGGTCCGTCCCAGTGTACCCCCAAGATACCTCCGGGCACATGCACTTCCACCTCGGCCGCGAGCAGCTCGAGTTGTCGTCCGATCGCGACGGCGGCGCAGGCGCCGGTACCGCAGGCCCGGGTCTCCCCGACGCCGCGTTCGTACACGCGCAACCGTACATGGTCCCGGTCCAGTACCTGCATGAAGCCGACGTTGACCTGTCGCGGAAAGCGCGGGTCCGCCTGCAGCGCGCGGCCGATGCGCTCCACTGCAGCGCTGTCGACGGACGGCACGACGCAGCACCGCGTGCGGATTGCCGATCGAGACCGCCCCGAATCTCGAGCTGCTCGCCGTTCACCTCGAGCCGGTAGCGTGGCTGCTGGGCGGGCGCATCGAAGGGCAGTGCGGCGGGAGTGAAATCCGGCACGCCCATGTCCACCGATACGCGCTGGTCGGCGAGCACGCGTGCGTGCAGCAGGCCGCCCAGGCTGTCCATCGCGAGCGGCGCATCGCTCCCAAGGCCTCGCCGCACCAGCAGCGCCGCGACGCAACGTGCCCCGTTGCCGCATTGCTCGACTTCGCTGCCGTCGGCGTTGAAGACGCGGTAGAAGACGTCGGTGCCCGGGCGCCGCGGAGGCTGCAGCACCAGTGCCTGGTCGAAACCGATGCCGCTATGCCGATCCGACAGCGCTCGCCACTGCTCGGCAGCCGGCACGGGCGCACCGGCCGGCAGGTCGAACAGGATGAAGTCGTTGCCGAGCCCGTGCATCTTGGTGAAGTCGATGCGCATGGGGGCAGAGCATAGCCCATTGCGCATGGCCGATTCGGGAGAGGCTTGGAGCCCAAGCGTCGGGCCGTCGCCGGCAGGCCCTCGAGGATCAAGTGCCCTTGCAGGCCGCTTCCATCTCCAGACGCGCGTTGAGCCGAACCTGGTCGGCCTCGTCGTCGGACAGGTACTCGCGCTCGCCATCGGCGCCCGGACGATAGACGCGGCGCGCCTGGATGGCCTGCTGGTAGCTGTCCTGCGCCTTCTGGCACTGCTCCGCGCGTACCTGCTCGACGTCATTATGCAACGCGCGCTGGGCGTCGGCGGTGGCGGGACTGGCTGGGCCCGCCGTGGCGGACCTGGCGTCGGCGGGCTTTGCCGCTGCCGTGCCCTGCGCGGCGACGGGTGCCGCGCTCGGCGGGGCCGGTGCGCCACGCAGGTTCTGCGTATGCACGAGTTCGGATCCGGGCGTCGGCGTGTCGCTGTACTGCACGTGCCCCTGCGCATCGACCGAACGGTAGACGTCGCCCGCGGTGGCGGTCAGCGACATCAGGTAGGCGAGCGCGGCGGCGCGGCGTATCAAGGCCCTTCTCCTGCGGAGTGTCTAGTATCGGCCCTGATTCTACGGCGCGTGGTGAACTCCGTCACATTCGAAGGCAGTCCAAAAGCAGACCCCGGCAGGCGTGCGGGCCCTGCCGGGGTGGTGCGGTACGGAGCCGCTCAGCGCCAGCGGCGCCGCGGCCTCCGGCGGGCTATTCGATTGCCTCGCCGTGCTGCGAGAGGTCGAGGCCCTCGCGTTCCTCGTCGACCGTGACGCGCAGGCCGATGGTGAGGTCGACGAGCTTGAGGATGATCATGCTCATGATGAACCCGTAGATCAGGGTGGTACCCACGCCCCAGAGCTGGGTGAGCACGCTGCCATCCGAGCCGCTGATCTCCTTGCTCACCAGCGCGCCGGTGAGCAGGGCGCCGATGATGCCGCCGATGCAGTGCACACCGAAAGCGTCGAGGGAGTCGTCATAGCCGAAGGCGCGCTTGACGGTGGTGGAGGCGAAGTAGCACAGCACGCCTGCGGCCACGCCGATCACGACCGAGGCGTTCGGGCCCACGAAGCCGGAGGCCGGGGTGATGGCCACGAGTCCCGCGACCGCGCCCGAGGCGATGCCCAGCACGCTGGGTTTGCCCTTGGTCAGCCACTCGGTGAACATCCAGGACAGGGCGGCCACGGCGGTGGCGATCTGGGTGGCGGCGAAGGCCATGCCCGCCCGCCCGTCGGAGGCCACGGCGGAGCCGGCGTTGAAGCCGAACCAGCCGACCCACAGCAGCGAGGCGCCGATCACGGTGAGGGTCAGGTTGCTCGGAGCCATGGACTCCTTGCCCAGCCCCTCGCGCTTGCCGAGCATCAGCGCGGTGGCGAGCCCGGCAATGCCGGCATTGATGTGCACGACGGTACCGCCGGCGAAGTCCAGCACGCCCTTGACGGCCAGCCAGCCGGAGGGCTCCCAGACCCAGTGGGCGATCGGGCAGTACACCACCAGCAGCCAGATGCTCATGAAGGCGAGCATGGCCGAGAACTTCATGCGCTCGGCAAAGGAGCCGCAGATCAGCGCCGGGGTGATGATCGCGAAGGTCAGCTGGAACATCGAGTAGACGGTCTCCGGGATGGTCGTGCCCAGGTGCGAGACCGAGAGCTTCATCGCATCGTGCATGTAGACCATGCCGTTCATGAACAGCCGGCTCGTGAGGCTGCCCAGGTACGGGGTGCTGCCGGGGGTGAAGGCCAGCGAGTAGCCGATGACCCACCACAGCACGGTGACCAGGCAGGTGATCGCGAAGCTCTGGGCCAGGGTGGCCAGGATGTTCTTCTTGCGCACCATGCCGCCGTAGAACAGCGCCAGGCCCGGGATGGTCATCATCAGCACCAGGGCCGAGGAGGTGAGCATCCAGGCCGTGTCCCCGGAGTTGATGTCCGAGAACTTCATGATCGTCGGCTCGGTCGGGGCCGCCGGGGCCGCCGCCGCTGCCGCCGCCGGAGCGCCCGCCGCCGGGGCCGCGCTCGCGTCCGCCGCCGGGGCCGCAGGCGCCGCCGCTGCAGGCGCTGCCGCCGCCGGAGCCGCCGCGGGCGGCGCCTCGTCCGCCGCCGCACGCACCGGGTGCAGGCTCAAGGACAGGGCGAGGACGAAGGCACCCAGAGCCCCCGCGACCGCACGCAGCCCCGCCGGGGGCCGACTATTGACTTGCCGATGAATTCGCATACGTTGCAACTCCCACCTTGAGGTTCAGAATATCGAAGCCGGTCAGCGTGCCGGCACCTAGCAGCTGTAGTACATGTCGAACTCGACCGGATGCGTGGTCATGCGCAGGCGCGTGACTTCCTGCATCTTCAGGCCGATGTAGGCATCGATGACATCGTCGGTGAACACGCCGCCGGCCTTGAGGAAGGCGCGGTCCTTGTCCAGGTGCTCGAGGGCCATGTCCAGCGAGTGGCACACGGTCGGGATGTGCTTGGCCTCCTCGGGCTCCAGGTCGTAGAGGTCCTTGTCGGCCGGGTCGCCGGGATGGATCTTGTTCTGGATCCCGTCCAGGCCCGCCATCATCATGGCCGCGAAGGCGAAGTACGGATTGGCGCTCGAGTCCGGGAAGCGCACCTCGATGCGCCGCGCCTTCGGGCTCGACACCCAGGGTACGCGGATCGAGGCGGAGCGGTTGCGCGCCGAGTAGGCCAGCATCACCGGGGCCTCGAAGCCGGGCACCAGGCGCTTGTAGCTGTTGGTGGTCGCATTGGTCAGCGCGTTGATCGCCTTGGCGTGCTTGATGATCCCGCCGATGTAGTACAGGCACGTCTCGGACAGGCCCGCGTACTTGTCGCCGGAGAAGATGTTCTTCCCCTCCTTGGACAGCGACTGGTGCACGTGCATCCCGCTGCCGTTGTCCCCGACCAGGGGCTTGGGCATGAAGGTCACCGTCTTGCCGTAGCTGGCCCCCACGTTGTGCAGCGCGTATTTGAGGATCTGCACCTCATCGGCCTTCTTCACCAGGGTGTTGAAGCCCACCCCGATCTCGCACTGCCCGCCCGTGGCCACCTCGTGGTGGTGCACCTCGACCTTGAGCCCCATCTCCTCGCACGCCTTGCACATCGCGGCGCGGATGTCCTGGTACGCATCGACCGGCGGCACCGGAAAGTACCCGCCCTTGATCCCGGGACGGTGCCCCTTGTTGCCCTCCTCGTACGCCTTGTCCGAGTTCCACGCGCCCTGGACCGAGTCCACCTCGTAGAACGCGCTGCGCACGTCCGCGCCCCAGCGCACCGAATCGAAGATGAAAAACTCGTTCTCCGGACCAAAATACGCCGTGTCGGCGATGCCGGTGGACTTCAGGTACGCCTCGGCCCGCTTGGCCAGCGAGCGCGGATCGCGCTCGTATCCCTGCATCGTCGCCGGCTCGATGATGTCGCAGCGGATGTTCACCGTCGCTTCCTCGAAGAACGGATCGATCAGCGCCGTGCCCGCATCGGGCAGCAAAATCATGTCCGACTCGTTGATCCCCTTCCATCCCGCAATCGAGGAGCCGTCGAACATCTTGCCCTCGATGAAAAACTCCTCATTCACGTACCGGGCCGGAATGCTCACGTGCTGCTCCTTGCCCCGGGTGTCCGTGAAGCGCAGGTCCGCCCACTTCACCTCTTTATCCTTGATCAGCTTCAGGACATCGCTCGAACTCATGACATCTCCCTCAAGGGCCGGCGACCCGCAAGTGGTCGCCGGCCGGTTTCGATGGGTCAGCAGCGGCCGGCAGGCTCAGAAGTGGTAGTTCGCTTCCAGCCAACCCTGATAGACATCCACCGACGGCACCTTGAACGTGGAGGTGCCCTGGTAGTTGTCGTACCGACCCTCGAGACGAATCTCGATGTTCTTGGTCGGGTCATAGCCGAACGTGATCGTCCCTTCGTACAGGTTCTGGCCGACCGGGGACTTGATCGACGCGGTCGTCCCACCGTCGTAGTTGTAGCCCAGGGCCGCGTAGTTCTGGTTGTACAGCGTCAGGTAGCCGTCCTTGTCGTCGTAGTACTCGCCGCGGAACGATACGCGCCAGGTATCGTTGATCGCGTAGTTCAGGTACGCGGCGACGCCATACCAGGAGGCGCTGCCACCCTTCACGTCGTAGGCCTGATCGGCCTGGCCGAAGTCGGCGCTCGCGATCACGGTGAGGGCCGACGTCGCGGTCCAGGTCGCCACGGTGTCGACGATGTACTGCGTCGCCGGGATGCCGAGCGCATTGGTGTCGCGTCCGTAGTAGCCGCCCAGGGTCCACGAGAAGATCTTGTTCGGCGTCCATGCCACGCCGGCCTCGAGGGTCTTGTCGGTGCGCGCGGAGGTCTCGTCACTGTAGACGAAGCCGTTGTTCACGCCGAGGATCAGGTTCAGCGTGCTGTCGGCGGCATAGGTCAGGCGCACGCCGGTGTGCGTGACGGGTTCGAAGGAATAGAGCAGCGAGCGCGTCACGTTGGTGTCGCCCGAGGCCAGCAGCCCCTCGGCGCCGACCAGCGTGGTGTACTTGCCGGCGATCACGGTCAGCGGTCCGCCGATCCACTGCGCATAGGCCTGCGCGAGCTGGACCTGCGTCGAGGTGAGACCGTACTTGCCACCCGCGTACGCCGTCGAGACCGCGTAGTTGGGCGTGTAGATGTTCTGGCCCGCCAGCAACGTGACCAGGGCACCGAAGCCCGCCGCCGGCTGGTAGCCGACCGTGAGGGCGGCCTGCTGCAGCGCGAACGTGCTGTAGGAGTCCTGCTGCGGGTAGTTGGCATTGCTGCCCGAGAAGCCCTGGTGGTCGAAGGTCGCGCTGACCTCGCCGGTCGCGGTGAGGCCCGAGCCGGTCAGCAGATCAGCGATCGAGGGCAGCGCCGGCTTGGCCGGAGCGGCGGGAGCATCGTCGGCCCACGCGGTCCCCGCCGCGGAGATCAGGATCAGCGATGCGGCGGCCACGTTCATTCGATTGTTGCGCATTGTGTTGCGACTCCATTACTTGCAATTGAGATGGAAAACAGTCCCTGCATTTCGGCGCCTCGAACCGCAGGTCTCGCGGCGCGCGCGCATCATAGATCGTAGGTCAAACAGTTTCTATAACAAACTATAAGTCAGGATTGATGTTTTCATGCGACATCAGCTCCCGCGAATTCAGCATTGCGATGTATGCACTGCCCGTGCCAAGGAGAATGCGAAAATCGAGAACCACGTCACGGCGGAATCCCGGCCGATCGCCGCATCGCTTGAGAAATTCACGCCATCCGGTTGAATTCGTCGGATTAATTTCTGGGCTGGACGAGGCAGAAGCCCGCAATTGCCCCATCGGCGCCTGGTGCTGTCCCAACATGGGGCGATCAGCGCGTTCCGGGACTTGGACCCGCCCATTGCACCGTATTGGCGACCCGGGAGCCTGGCGCGCACCGTCTTGTGGCAGCGGCGGCCCGGGCCCGCGGCCTGGGCTTGCGGCGCCCGCGCGCACACGCGGTGTTGCTCGCATCGCACAACGCGTGGGACGGTCAATCGGTCGGGCCGGGCCCTCTAGTGTGCCGGCGTTTGCGCTGGCGCCGGCGCCGGAGTCGGTGCCTGGCCGCCGAGTGCCTGGAACAGCGCGGCCGCGTCGAGATAACGACTGGTGAGCGCGCCGATCCGCGCCGCGACCGCCTGCTGGTAGGACTGCTCGGCGGACAGCAGGGCCAGGTAGCTCACGGCACCGAGCGCATACTGCTGCCGGGCTATATCCAGGCTCTGCGTCGCGGCCGCGACGCTGCGCTCCCCGGCCTGCACCGACGCTTCATCGGCGCTCAATGCGCGCAGCGCGTCGGCGACGTTCTGGAAGGCGGTAAGCACCGCGACCCGGTACTGTGCCCCGGCCAGATCGAGGCCGGCACGGGCGGCGCGCTCGCGATGCCACAGCGCGCCACCGGCAAACAGCGTCTGGCTCAGCGACGCGCCCGCCGTCCAGTACTCGGTCATGCTGTTGAACAGCTGCGCGGTCTGCGTCGCGGCGTTGCCGATCGCGCCGGTCAGCGACACCTGCGGCAGCAGGTTCGCGATCGTGACCCCGACCGCGGCGGTCGCGGCGTGCAGCTGCGCTGCGGCGGCGCGCACGTCCGGCCGCCGCTCGACCAGTTGCGAGGGCACGCCGAGCGGGATCTGCGCCGGCATCTGCAGCTGCTCGAGCGCGAGCGAGCTCGCCGGTTGATCGGCCGGGAGCCGGCCGCACAGCACCGCCAGCAGATCGTGCTGCGCATCGAGGCCCTTCTGCAGCGGCGGCAGCGTCGCTTCGAGCGCCGCCAGCGCCGCGTCCTGCGCCAGCACGTCGGCCTCGGCGATCGCCCCGAGGGCCAGCTGGGAGCGCATGATCGCCAGGGATTCACGCTCGGCATCGATGACCTGCCGGGTGGCGTCGATCTGCGCGCGCAGGCCTGCTTCCTGGATCGCGGCGCCGACGACGTTCGCGGCGAGGCTCAGGTAGGCGGCGTCGATATTCGTCGGCAGTGGATTCGGCCTGCGCCTCGAGCGACTCGACCGCGCGCCGGTTGGCGCCGAGCAGGTCCGGCACGAACGACACCGACAGCTGCGGCGTATAGAGGTTGAAGATCGCCGCCCCGGAGGTCAGGGTCGGGGACAGCACCTGCACCGCGTTGCGGTTGCGGCTGGCCGCGGCCGAGGCCTGGACGGTCGGGAAATAGCCGCCCTGCTGCGCCCTGACGTTCTCGCGCGCCTGGCGCAGCGCCGCTTCGGCGGCGGCCAGGGTCGGATTCGCGTGCAGCGCCTGCGCGACCAGCGCATCGAGTGCCGGGGACCCGTAGCCCTCCCACCAGCGCGCCGGCGGATCGGATCCGGGCACCAGGGTCGTAGCGGAGGCCGCGGGCCCGGTGGCGGACGGCTCCGGGGGTGACGGGGGCAGATAGGACGTCGCCTGCGGGGGAGCAGGGCGATGGAAATCCGGACCGACCGCGCAGCCGGCGAGCCCCAGCGCCGCAAGCCCCGCGAGTGTCGCGAGCGAGGACCCGGCGCGCATCACTTCGCCTCCGCCGTGGCCGGCCACGACTCTACCGGGGGCAGCGGACGACGACGCGAGCACAGGTGGATCAGCACCGGCAGCACCAGCAGGATCAGCACCGGCGCGAACAGCATGCCACCGACCACCACGAGCGCCAGCGGGCGCTGTACCTGCGAGCCGATGCCGGTCGAGAACGCGGCCGGCATCAGCCCGACGCAGGCGACGATGCAGGTCATCATGACCGGCCGGAACTGGGTCTTGCAGGTCGCGCGGATCGCGAGGTCGCGGTCCATGCCCGCCACCAGGCTGAGGTTGTAGTACGACAGCAGCAGGATCCCGTCCATGGTCGCGATCCCGAACAGCGCGACGAAGCCGATCGCCGCCGAGACGCTGAAGGCGGTGCCGCTCAGGTACAGCGCAAAGATGCCGCCGATCAGCGCCATCGGGATCACGCTCGCGGCGAGCAGCACGTCGCGCAACTGGCCGAAGTTCAGGAACAGCAGCACGCAGATCAGCAGGATCGCGATCGGGACCACGATCTCGAGGCGCCCGAGGGCCTCCTGCAGGTTGCCGAACTCCCCGACCCACTCGAGCCGGTAGCCGCCGGGCAGCGTGACCTGCTGCTCGACCCGCTGCTGCGCCTCGAGCACCGCGCTGCCGAGGTCGCGGCCGCGCACGCTGAACTTGATCGGCACGTAGCGCTGCTGCTGCTCGCGATAGATGAACGAGGCGCCCGAGACCAGCTGGATGTCCGCGACGTCGGCCAGCGCGACCGCGATGGTGCCGTTGCCGGTCGGGCTCGGTGCGGCGATCGGGATGCGGCCGATCGCGGCCAGGTCCTGCCGGTACGGCGCCGCGAGGCGCACGATGATCGGGAAATGCCGGTCGCTGCCGGACTCATAGAGGTCGCCCGGGAGTCTGCCCGCCGATCGCGGCCTGCACGACGGCGTTGACGTCCCCCGGCGCGAGACCGTAACGCGCGGCGCGCAGCCGGTCGACGCTGATGCGGATCGTCGGCTGGCCGAGCGAGCGCAGCACCGCCAGGTCGGTGACGCCGGGCACTTCGCCCAGCACCTTCGCGACCGCGTTGGCGGTGCGCTCCAGCGTGTCGAGGTCATTGCCGTACACCTTGACCGAATTCTCCCCCTTCACGCCCGAGGCGGCCTCCTCGACGTTGTCCTCGATGTACTGCGAGAAGTTGAACTCGACGCCCGGGAAAATGCTCCTGCAGCGCCCGGGTCATCTGCTCGGTCAGGGTTCCTTGTCGACGCCGGCCGGCCAGTCGTCGAAGGGCTTGAGCGGCACGAAGAACTCGGCATTGAAGAAGCCGGTGGCGTCGGTGCCGTCGTCGGGCCGGCCGTGCTGCGACACCACGGTCTGCACCTCCTGGTAGCGAGCCGATCAGCCGGCGCATCCGGTTGACGTATGGTTGCCCTCCTCATCGAGATCGAGGTCGGCATGGTCGCGCGGATCCAGAAGTTGCCCTCCTCGAGCTTGGGCAGGAATTCGAGACCGAGCGTGCGCATCGCGAGGAACGCCAGCAGGAAGATCAGCGCCGCGCCGCCGAGCGTGAGCGTGCGCGGACGCACGGAACTGGATAATCGGTATACGACTCTGGCCAACCTCACGGGACTTGGCAGTCATTACCAGCATTCTCGTGAGGCGGCTTTTCAACGATTGCTGCTGTTCTTCAAAGAGGCGTCTCCCGACAAAGAAGTCGAACGCCTGCCCATTTCACGACTGGGTTCGCTGGAAGATGTCAAGAGGTTCACTGGCGATCCCGAGTCGATCCTGTGGTCACCCTTTGAACTGAGCAGCTATTGGGGGCGGTTCGCACAACTTGTCGAGTATCCAGAACTCAGGGACTTCGGCTACGAGTTGTGGAGCGTCCTTCGCCGGATCAAGGCTGAACATCTGTGGGGCAGTTATCTACTGGCCGTCTCGTACAGCGTTCACAGTTCCCCGAAGCCAGACTGGTATCGTGATCTGGAGACGACAATTGTGAATTCGGGTGGACCTGTCATGGCAATCAAGGACGCAGCAGACGATCTTTTCATTGGTTTGCACGTCGATCCCAAGCAGTTGAAGAAGGAACAGCGGTTCATCCTTCAAGCGATGCTTGAACTGGGAGCCTTCTCCAAGCACGACCTAAAACCTGCCTCCCGCATTGTTCAGAGGGCCTTTAACAGTAGCCCCAGTGGATAAGTATAAGCAAATGATGTCCAATCTGCGCCATCGAGGTCTTACCGAGTCTGAGGAAGGAATTACCGGTGGCTACTGGCTCACTTCAGTCGGACGGTCGCTTGCTGGGAAACTGAGCGATACGCCGGTGATCCCTCCGGGTAGCGGGCAGGTAGTCCCTGCTCCGGCCGCCAGTAATCCGCCTCCCGTGAAAGGCATCGCTGCCGTTGGCCCCGCAAAGCAGAAAGATTCGCCGTCGTTGACGAGACAGGGGCATCAGCGACCCGCGTCGAAAGTCCTGTCGGCCAAATCGTCGCCGGACAAAAGTCCTAACCACCCTGACTGGCCTGCGAAGAGATGGGTTTGGGAATTCCTACGCAGCAAAGTCGGGCCTAAGCAAGCGTCTAAGGCGGAGATCGTCGAACACATGCGGAAGGCGGCTCCCCATATATCGGAGTGCGAGATTGATGACGCCATCAACAACCCACACGATTTCAAGAGATTCTCTCAGCCTTCTGGGCCGGACCTCTATGCCATTTCTGAAGACTAGGGCGGCACGAATGGCTGGCTCATGCCGGTCTGACGATTGGTTGCTGGGAGGCTACTGAACTGTAGCGACAGTTTCCTACAGTTTGCCTCCTGATCAAATCGGCTGTCATCGCGACAATGCGTTCATGGGTCAACCACTTCGGTCGCCCGCAACTGACGCAGCTCTCGCCGATGACAACCATCTCTCCAAGACTGCCGGAACCTCGGCAGGTCTCACCTCTGTCTCCGCGCGATAGTCGGCGTGTCGGTCGCCGGGTCGGCGGCCACACGTTGGCAAATTGCAATGGTGTGGTCTTGTCTCGGCTAGGTGGTGTACCTTCTCGGCACATACCAGTTGCCCGTTTCCAATTTCTAGCCAAATAAGGAATGCACGATCATGCGCAGTCCAATCATCCCCCCTGAAGCGGAGATCATCCGCACTTTTGCCGAATACGGCAAACTCGTGGCCGCATTCTTCGCGGCCCTTTACAACCTGCTGATAATCGTCGGTCGTCCGGGGCTCAGCAAGTCGTACACGTTCGAGTCGGGACTTGACCCGACTCGGTCATACCTGCTGCGCGGCTACAGCACGCCGTTCAAGGTCTATTGCCAGCTGTGGGAGCACCGCCACAAGCTCATCATCCTCGACGATGCCGAAGTCCTGTGGAAGAGCAAGATCGGACGGGTTCTCTTGCGATCTCTATCCGAACACAAGTCCAAGAAACTGGTCCAATGGGAGTCAGCCTCCAAGCAGCTGGAGAAGCTAGGCGTCCCAGCCCTCGTTCCATACGGCCAGCAAGTGCGCCTTTATCTGCAATAAGTTCGTGTTCGGGGAGGCAGAGGAATACGAGGCCATTCTTGACCGTAGCCACCTGGTCTATTTCGATCCGCTCCCCATTGAGATCCACAAAGACGTGGGGCAGTGGTTTTGGGGCCAGGAAATCTACGACTGGATCGGCGGACGGCTGGATTTGGTCAAGGCCTGTCTGCCCGCACCTATCTTCGGGCATGGGAACGGATGCGTGCAGGGGGCGACTGGAAAAAACTGATTGACACCGTCTACTGCCACGACGCAACGATGCGCCTGGTCAAGGAGTTGGAAGGCAAGAACTGCCCCAAGATGGACAAGGTCCGGCAGTTCATCAAGGAAACCGGGATGTCGGCGGCGACCTACTACATCTACCGGACCGCAATTGGAAAAGGACGGTCAGTTAGAGAAATCGCCAGAGCCTCCGCAGATCCGGCTGACAGGCAAAGCGCCCGAGGAAGTGGATATCGACGAGGAGATCCGCCGCGCAGGAGGAAGAAGCTGCGGAAGCTGCGGATGCTGAAGAAGACAATGAAACGGACGAGTGATCCGTATTCGTTTAGAAACTAGAAATGAGGCAGGGAATTAAGCATGAAACCAAGTCACAAGGACAATGGCCGCACTCCCGGCCAGCCGAGCAAAAACGGAAAGCCCAAGGAAAAAGGGAATGGGTTCAGTCAACCTCATCCTAAGAAGGACCGCCGTACCACCGCCGACCCTTGGAAGCAACAGGGACTGTTGCCGCCCCTCTCCCCTGCCGAATACGCTGAACTCAAGGAGTCGATCCGTCATCATGGCGTTGGTGTCCCGAGCATCTGGGATGAGGCGGGGAACATCATCGACGGCGAACCGGGAGCGGGCCTGCAAGGAATTGGGGATTTTTTGCCCCCGGGAAATCCGGGAGTTTTCGAGCGAGGCGGAAAAACTCGAACTGGCCATCAGCCTCAACGTCACACGGCGGCACTTGACCCGCACGCAAAAGCGAGAACTGGTCGCCGCCTTCCTGAAAGTGCATCCGGGAATCAACGACCGCCACCTTGGCGACATCATCAAGGTCTCCAAGACGACAGTGGCTGCCGAGCGGGAACGTCTGGAAGCAACTGGTCAAATTGACCAGTTGGACAAGCGGCTCGGGCGGGATGGCAAACTTCGTCCTGCCAAGTACCGGCGGATTATCGCCAACACTCCCAACGAAGCACAAAAGGCCATGGAAGCGATCGGGAATCTGCCGCCATCGTGCGAAGGCAAAATCCTGGACACGACGACTGCTGCTCGGCGGGCACGAAAAAACGTGACCAAGGAGGCGAAAGGTCGGGAGATCATCATCCCGACCCCCGAGGATGACATCCAGATGCTCCACTGCCGCTTTCAGCAGTTAGAGTTGCCCCCTTCCTCGGTGAAATTGGTGGCGACGGACATCCCATACGGCGGTCAGTTCGTCTCGCAGATCCCTGATCTGGCGGCGTTTGCCAGCCGCGTGCTGGTCGAAGGAGGGATATTCCTGACCTACTACGGGCACCTTTATTTGCCACAGCTTCTGGCCGGGCTCGGCCAACATCTCAACTGGGGCTGGATGATGTGTTCGACATGGGATGGCGATGCGACAATCGTCCACCATCCATGCGTCTGGAGCCATTGGAAACCGATAGTTGTCTACTCGAAAGGGGCGTGGCCCCATGCGGAACGGTTTCCGGACGTTCTGCGGGTTCAATCGCGGGAAAAGGACTGGCACCCGTGGCAACAAGTCCTGGAAGAAGTGAAATTGCTGGTCGGGTATTTCTCCAAGCCGGGAGATCTCGTGTGCGATCCCTGCGGGGGTTCGTTCACTACGGCACTCGCCTGCCGGGATCTCGGTCGCAGGTTCATTGGCTGCGATGTCGATCGGGAGGCCGTCCTGAAGGGGCAGGAGCGTCTTGCTCTCGCCGAAGGGGAAACAGACAAGTGACCAGGGAGAAGGGGCTATTCGTGGAACATGCGAAGGTCAAGGCGAATCTGACGAAGCGACGGCAGCAACCGCCCCCGCCAAGGCAAATCCGCGATGTTCCCAGGCGGGCCGGTTGCCGGGACATGGCCAGAAGGCACTGCCAGCAGTCGGCAAAAACGATCCGACGATGGCCCCATCGAGCCCGCAGCCTGCGGATCGGAATGGGCCAGCCATCCGTCCGAACATCGGACGGACGGACCTTGACCAACTCATCGCCAAGGCCAACGGCACGCCAATTCTCCTACCCGGCGGCGATGTCAATCGTATCTCTGGCGTTGACCTGTCGTCGCCATTATCTGACGTTGGCGCGGCCCCTGCCGCAGAGCAGGTTCCAGAGCCAAGGGTGTATCGGCGCTGGGCCATGCCCAACTCCGACACCTTCTCGATCAAGCCGATTGCTGAGTTACTGGCTCGCTATATCAAGACGGGCGGAATTGTAATCGATCCTTTCGCCCGAAACGCGACCTTGGGCACTTGGAGCAACGACCTGAATCCGAACGACCAAGGCTCAATATCACATGCACGCCGAGGAGTTCTGCAAGATGTTGGCTGGGAAGGGCGTAGTCGCCGATGTCGTGCTCTTCGATCCACCGTATTCCGCGCGTCAGGCGAAGGAATGTTACGAAGGGATCGGGCATCGCCTGTCCCAGCACGAATCGCAGGTCATGTTCGCGAGCGTCAAGGACGAGCTGAATACGTTGCTGCGGGCCGGAGGGATTGCGATTTCCTTCGGCTGGAACTCAACGGGATTTGGTAAGAAGCGAGGCTACGAACAACTGGAAGTGCTGCTCGTGTGTCACGGCAGCAGTCACAACGACACGATTGTGACCGTGGAGCGGAAACGTGGCTAGTCCGGGCCAGCAAGATCGGAAATTTCCGCGCTCGGACAGCCAAGCGGGGAATGCTGACGACAACCCCTCCAAGACCGTCGCCAACCGGAAAAAGGAGTATTTTGCAGTGCTACGTACCAGGACCAACTCAGATGTCAAGAAACGCGAGAATCACACCGCCCCCGCGAAGGCGAATCCGCGCGATTCCCAGACTGGCCGTCGGCTGCCGGGGCATAGCGGCAGGGAACTGCCAGCAGTCGCCAAGAACAATCCGACGATGGCCCCGTCGAGCATGTCCGCGGATCGCAATTCGCCTTCGATCCGTCCGAACATCGGACGGATCGATTGCGTGACCCTTGACCAACTCATCGCCAAGGCCAAAAGCCAAATTGCCCGCTTCCAAGGAAAGGAATGCTACGTCACCGCCCAGCACTGGGACTTTGCCGAAACCCTGGAACAAATCCGCAGCCTCTGCAAGAAACAGGGCGACTGGGAGCGGGCTTTGCGCAAGATCGGTCTCCGCAGGCAGCGGGCGTGGGAATACCTCAAATATCGTGAACTGTTTGCAAGCCGGGCGGATGCCGCCGCATGCCCCGTTCTCAAGGCAAACGGAATCATCCGAAAGGCGATCAAGGCGGAAGATGCCGCTGACTGGCAGGATAAACCTGTCGATTTGTCGAGCGGGTCAGACCATGGCGACACCGGCGCAACTATTCCACTGCCCGGCAGTGGTGAGAAGCATGGCACCGGCGACCCTGTAACCGGCAGCAGTGGATTTGGCACAAAAAACCGGAAATCCAAAGCTACTCTCGGCGTCAGAACTGGCGTTGGCGACGAGTTCTACACCCCCGCCTATGCCGTCAGCCCCCTGCTGCCCTACCTGTCATCAAATCAAGTCATCTGGGAATGCGCCTGGGGAACCGGAGAGTTGGCAAAACATCTTCGGGCCGCTGGGCATAATGTCGTCGGGGGAGGCGGAATGGACTTTATGAAAGAGCCGCCGCCGCACTGGGACATCATCGTAACGAACCCGCCATACTCGCACAAAAACGCATTCCTAGAGCGGGCATATTCCCTCGGCAAGCCCTTCGCCTTCCTGCTTCCGGTCGAGTCGCTGGGGGGCGGAAGAGTCCGCCTTTATCGGCAGCACGGCATCGAACTGCTCGTGCCCAGCAAGCGCATCAATTTCTACGATGCCCACGGGCAGGCAAACGCCGCGAGTTTTCCGACCGCATGGTTTTGCTGGAAACTCTTGCCGTCGCCGCTGGTTTTCGTGGAAGTCGATTGGTGAGCGGGAATTTGCGGCTGTTTGCCATTCCCATGCACTTTGCACTCGACTTTGTGCAAGTGCATGGGAATGGCAAACGCGCGTCATTCCGGAAAACAACCATCAAGGGTCGGCTTTTTCGGTTGGGAACTACAGGACGACCATAGTACAGTCCGGGTAATTTGTCGTCGCCACGAAAAAAATCGAAACGGCGACACTATATTATTGACGGAGGTGACGAACATGACTGAGCTTTACTCAATCCGGGACTGCGGCAGGGCGATTGGGATTGCCCCGCACCAGATCGCCTATGCCCACACGCAAGAGCGGCTGGCGGAACCGCAATTCAGGGTTGCTGGCAAGAGAATCTATACCGCCGAGGATGTGCAACGGGTCGCCGGGTATTTTGCAGGAAAACGGCGGAAGAAGGAGGCGAAGGATGGAGATTGATGCTCTCTTCCATGCCAGACAAATCGGCACGACCGGGCATGAAATCATCGACCCCGATGGGCAGGTCGTCGCCTGGACGGTGGACGAATGCTGGGCGTCGGTGTTCGTGGCTTTGCTTAACGAACACACATCGCAGAAATCAGCTTGCATTTGTTCCTCCGGATCTGTTAGGTTCGAGGAAGTCAGGGAAAACGAAGGCGGTAAAGGGCAATGTTAGTTAGGAGAGGGATTGCACCGCGTAGGTGCGTTCCCCAACAAGTCTGCGGAACCATGCCGTGAAGGGCGGGGCCGCAACAAACACAATACTTTTTTGGAGGAATAATAATGGATCAATCAGTGTGTAAGAATCAATCGAGTGGTACGGACAAGGCGCCGTTATTGGACGGTAAACCCGGCCAACCGGGCACGAAACGCTACAGGATCTGGTACCGGAAAGAGAGCTTTCATTGTGTGGCCTGCGAGGCCGAGAACGAAGAACAGGCGGCGGACTGGTTTTGTCACTATTTCCAGCACTACGATCAGCAGACCGGGGCCCATATCGTGGTACGCATCGACGACCTGGGGCTCATGAATGAAGGCGAAACGGCCAAAAAACTCCCTGAAGCGGACTTTCTTGCTGCGGTGCAGGAGGTGAAGGAGATCTACTTGGCATGGAAGGACGAAGTGAGTCAGGAAGACCCGATTGATGGGCAACATGAATCGCTGAGTGACTCGCCATCGTCGAAGGACAAGCCTGGCCAACCAGAAATCAGAGGCTACAGGATTTGGTATTGCTACGACGGATTTGATTATCTCGAATGCGACGCCAACGACGAGAAGCAGGCGGCCGAGTGGTTCCGCCAATGGTGTCAGAAACGCAACGACGGGATTTCGATTTACCGTCTTGAAGGTGTCGAGGATGCCGAAGTTGCAGCGGCCCGCATAGCGGCTCGCGTAGCAAAGTTACGGGAAGAGACGATGGAAGCCAAGCGATTGGACTCGGTGCCAAGGCCGACTGTGCATTGTAGCATGGAGCCCGCTGGTCGAGATTACTTCGCTGCCCTTCGGGAACAGAAGGCCAGAGCGAAACAGCAGGCGTAGTCTCGCTGCGGGCCGACAAGAAGGGCTGTCCAGAGGATGGCCCTTCTTGACCACATCCGCCGACAGGCTCGGCACACTGTTGCCTGCGCTTGTTTTTTAGAATGTTTCATTTTCTAGCCATTTCCAACGCCGCAGGATTTATCCGGTACACGCACAGGCTTTTGCTTATGCCTTGCCATTGGTCCCGTGCAGCACCCGCTCCAACCTCTGCACGCGGCACGGCGGGAAAGCCTCTAACGCATAATGGCAGTCCAGATAAAACTGTTCGGGATCCTCCTTGAATTGTGGCGACTCCATGAGACGCGGCAGCCAGGAATTGCGATCCACTTCTGGAGCCTGTTTGGCAAACAAACGCTCAAATTCAGTCCGGTCGTAGGATTGCCGCTTACGCCCAGCAGGGGCGCTGGGGATTTTGGGCAGAGTCCGGACGCCCAGCGACGAGAAGTCCGGCGACCAGAACTCCAGCCCCTGAACGCCCCGTTCCAGCAGGCATGTTCTCATCGTCCGGATTTGTCCGGCAGTCACTTTCAGCAGCAGCCCAAGCGAGTTCTCGCCGTGAAACTTTCCCAAGTGGCGGTTGCGATTCGTCGACTTCTCGACCGCCGCGAACATTTTGTAGAATAGGCGCTCTACGAAGAATTCCATCAGCAGAAGTTGTTGCCCATTACTTCCGCAGGCATCGGGAACCACCCGCTCCCAGTAGTCGCGAATCTGCACGCTGGTGTAGCCCGCCGCGGCCATATCGGAACAACCTTCGTGAAGTGACTGGCGGACTTGCGAGAAAGCGAGGGCGAATCGCGGCTTCCCGTGGTTGTAGCCGTCGTCGTACCTGCTGGTGACCCACTGGGCGGCAAATTCGTCCCATCTGACTTCCGGGGCGTCCTCAAGCTTCGGTGCGGCGTCCTGCCAGTGCCGAGGGTCGGCGGTCACGCAGAGTTCGGCATCGAGACAGCCCTTCCCCTGGAGCACCTTCAAGTGCCTGGCGACCGTGCGGTAATCCAACCTTAGCAGTGTCGCGACGGACTTGAGCGGAGGCTTCTTGCCCATTGAATTGAAGGAGTGGATGGTCCAGAGGATGGTGTTCTGAACATCGGTCAGCAGGGCATCTTGACATTGGAGATAGATCGTCGTGGTCTGGAACTCATTCTGCCATTTGCGTTTCGCGTTCTTCTTTCGGTGGAAATATCGCCCAGCGTCCTGGAGCGGTTTGAGTTGCTCGTCGGCCAGGCCGTGTTCTTGTAGTCCCCTGACTATCTTCGGCAACGTGTGCCACCGCTCGCACCCCACCGCCGCAGCCAAATCTGCGGGAGTCGTCCGTAGGTCCAGGCGGGAACGGTAAAGCAACTCGCCGTATGCCTTGACCTCGTGGTAGCCGATTTCTCTGGGGCAGGTGCGTGTGGGTCTCGGCAATAGCCGGAACATCTTGCCCGAAAAGGAACTCTGCTCATGACTGTCGTTTTGCATCTTGGATCCTCAATAAGCGAGCCCCCCGGAATCGTGTTACGAGAACAGCGATTCCGGAGGGCGGATCCAAGATTCCGACAACTGCCGGTCATGACCAGCAGGCATGTTTTTTGTCGCCTGTCTCTGCCGTGGGTAGTCTTGGATACGCCTGGGGCTCAACACCTTTATCTGAGTGATGCCGAAATATTTTCGCCTGAGAAAATCGAGCGTTATTAACGGTTTGTTGCCGCGCTGGACGGAAATCGGCTGACGGTTGGAGGCGCAGTAAAAATGCGCGCCAGATCAGTAAATTTGTAGTGGCGATCAGTAGAAATGCGATCCGATCAGTAGATTTGCGCTCGGCGCAGTAAAAATGCGCCTATTAAATAAGGAATAGTAGAATAAGAACTTTAAGTATTGAGCCCTTTAAGCAATTCTTCAGTAAGGGCGAAAATCGCCCTATCGGGTCGCGGCTGGTGGAAATGTGGTGAGTAGTACCTCTGCCCGACTCATGGCGCTGCGCCATTCGGGACTAGTCGACCGCTAGCACCAAGTCGCCAATGGTGCCACGCGGTACGACGGTCGTCATCCTAGGCACCTTGGACAAAGCGGCGTCCAACGGGGGGAACGTCCGCCAGAGGTCGAGTGGCATGATTCGCATCGTCGGCGACCAGTTGCGCCTGCAAGTTGAACCTCGCGAAACTGACAATGCCCGGCTATTAATCGCCCAGGAGTGGCCGACTCCGTCCGGAACATTGCGTATACTGCCGTCGCACTTCACTTCCGACTCGGCTGCTGACTAAAGGGCTAGCGTTAGCCAGAATACCCCGCCAGATTGGCCACGATGCTCCAGGAGGCGAGATCATCATCGGGCGTGGCATCAGGACGGGTCGCGACGATAATGCTCAGGGCGACTCGTACAGACGTTTGGCAGCGTCCACGAATACGGCGGACTTGGTCGGTGGTCAGCGCGGACTGCGTAGGAGCGGTCGCTGTCAATCGGTGCCGTCCAGTCGTCCTGGAGTCATCGGTGCAGTCGAACCAACATTTCGCCGGGCAGTGGCTGACCGATGTTTGCGATTCAAGGGGTGACTCCCGGCATGACCCTCCCGGTCAGTCGGCAGATTTCACTGGCGGTGGCTGTCCAGTGTGGGCCGAGCGGACCGTGACTCCCGCGCGATACTCGCGGCGGCCAGTCGGCAGATTTCACTGGCGCGTGACTGACCAGTCTGGGCGAATCATGGTATGACCTCGGCGCGACAGTCATCTGGCGACAGGGCGATGTCCAGACTGGCGGTGGGGTCATCGTCCACAATGCCCGCCAACCTCACCAGAATGCGCCGGGATGCCTGATCATCACGAGTGTGGAGATCAGGGTCGGCATGCACAGCAAGCCGTGGAGTCGCAGGCTCGGCGATATTCGCGAGTACGGCGGACTGCTTCGACATTGGGCGCGGACTGCATGGCCACTGTTCAAACTACCGCCGCCCAGCGGTCCCCAGAAGATTCGGCGTGGTCGGGCAATCCGCGCGACTGGCGGTGGTTGTCCAGTCGGGCGGACGGCAGCGTGACTCCCGGCACGATAGTCATCTGGCGACAGGGCGATGTCCACGCTGGCGGTGATTGACCGATGGGGGCGAGGCAGAGCATGACTCCTGGCACGATAGTCTTCTGGTGTAAGAGAATCATCCAGACTAGAGAATTGAAGCGGGGGTGTGGGGGCGGCAGCCCCCGCATCATCTCGAAACATTGAAGCTACCGCCAGGTATCTTCAATTATTCAAAATGATAAGAAGAGCTATTCTAAATTAAATGTGCCACTTTCTGACCACCCTCATGCCGGATTCTGACCAGGGGGATGTCGGATTCTGACCACCCCCTGTCGGATTCTGACCAGGGGAGGTGTCGGATTCTGACCAGGGGTGCGGGTTTCTGACCACCCCTACTCGCCCCAAGACAATCCGTTATTAACGCCCATTTTCTTCGAAAGAAACGGCGCCGCTTTCTGCCACAGGACTCGCCATGTTAATAAACCGACTGCGCCACAGCATGCACGCAGAATGGAACGGAACCGCGAAATGAAGACAACCGCCAAGTCGGCAAATGTAAGCATCCGCCAGCCTGATATTGACCTCACAACTCTCGAAGTATGGGCTGAAAATGGGTTTTCCCAAAAGTCTTCCTGTTTCGGTGCCGGTGGTGACCGACCTATCCCATCTGAAGCCCGTTGGTCAAGAGATTGCAAATTCAGGTCCATCCTCTGCTGATGAAAAGTGCGACATTGACCTGTCCGCCGTGTGCGATGGGCGATGGGTTCAAAACTGCGAAAAGTGGGCGAAAGATGGTCTCCCGTGTCATGATTCAATCTTTCAAGTCGTCTCCCAGCTTGCCAGGTGGTTCTACTTCATCGAATTCTGGGATTTGCCCGAGAACATGCGACTTGAGCGAATCGTCGGAATGCTGGCAGAATTCTGTTTGATGAAGCACGACGGTTTCATTTCAAGCCTCAATACCGGTCGTAAATCGGACTTCCGGAAACGCATCGATCGGATTGTCTCATGCGCCATCAGCAATACCGATGATTCCGGACAATGGAAATTTGCTAGAGTCAGGCAAAAACGCCAACAGGGTCAGTACCAGCGGGTCATCTTTCTTGAGCCGGTCATCCTTGGAGAGTCCATTGGGGATGGGAAGAATAATAGGGGGAAGGATAAAGACTCCTTCCTTCCCGTTGGGCTTATTATATGGGTCATCCGAATAAATCTGCAACATCACAAATTGCGGTTTCCCGGGGCGTTTTCAGGCTTTTCTTGGTGTAAGACGTTGCAGATTTATTGCGATGAGCCATATGTTGTAGTGATTTGGGGAAAGGGATTGGACAAGAGGAGCAGTTAACCAGGCATTCGGACATTAGCACTCATCCTTCTCCGTGTGGTGACTTGGCGGAAGTTAATAAGACTGACGAAAGACGACTAGAAGCGGAAAAATGGACCTTCGTGCCGGACGACACTCCATTGCCCGATGCATTAGTGGACCAAGTCGAGAGCGCCTATCGTCAGACAGACAAACGATTATTCAAACCGACGAAAGAAAAACTGACAAGGTTACTCAATTACCTGTGGCTGAAAGGCGGTGAAGCTCGACTGGGCGTCAAGTCTTTGGCAAAACTGGGTTTTCCCGATCACAACTCAAGGAAACATTTGGACTTGTTGGTGACTGCGGGAATCATCCAGAAGTTGAAGGGTTATTCTCCCGCATTGGGCAGAGGTATCCGGCACCGGGTCACGAAACGGACGATGGCGGTATTTGGCACGTTGGAGCGGAAGTCGCACACGGCATGATGACGCCCCACACAGATCATGCCGGCAATAACCCGTTAAACGCACCAGGATGCCCCGGAACGGGCGATCCAGGCAGAAGCGGAGATAATAGCGGTGTAGCAGATCGGGGCAGAGCGAGTCGCTGACGACCGCTACGGGGGAAATAGGAATTGAGAAATGAATAGAACGGAGGAAGAGCAATGGCGAGACTGAGAATCATCCAAGGAATCCACTATGGTGCCTACGTGCAGAGCGGGGAGAACCTCATATGCGATAAGGCGGGGCGGATCGGTATCAATTCCAGGTTCGCGACGACGAACGCACGTACCCACCATGGTTCGTGATTCCCACAACCGACCTGTCCGATGTGCCGGTAGACATCCTCGGAGAAATGGACAACGAGATGTATTATTGTGGCGAATGCGACGGCGAGATTCGGGCTGCAAAGTTCGCGGAGACGCGAAAGCATATCCAGAGGGTGATTGGAGAACGAGAACCGGTTGTCATCAATCGCGGGCGTTCAGGAGCATCGTGGGCGCAGTTTGCATGGAAGTAATGATTGTGACCGGGCTTTCTTGCCCTCTTCCTCCGATAATGAGTGTATGAACACAAAACGCAAATACCTCGCCTTCGACATTGAGACCGCCAGAACGCCAGAGGACGAAACTGATTGGAGGATCCTGCCGACCGCTGGGAATCTCTTGTGCAGCCACTCTCCTTGCCGATTCCAACGAACTGCGACTTTGGCACGGCGGGAAAGATCGCAATAATCCGGCAGACCGAATGAGCCCGCCGGATGCCGGGGAATTGGTCGGATACCTGGTAACGCAGGTCGAGAACGGTTACACCATCGTCACTTGGAATGGCCTCGGCTTCGATTTCGACATTCTGGCGGAGGAATCGGGAATGCTTGAGCAGTGCAGACGTCTCGCCAAGAGCCACGTCGACATGATGTTTCACGTCCTCTGCCAACTTGGCCACGGTGTCGGGCTCGACGCTGCCGCCAAGGGAATGGGGCTTGCTGGAAAATCCAAGGGCATGAGCGGTGCGGTTGCTCCCGTGCTGTGGGCAGAAGGGCGGCGGGAAGAGGTCTTGCAAGTACGTCGCCCAGGACGTGAAGACGACAATGGAACTGGCGACGACTTGCGAGGCCAGCGGCGTCATGCGGTGGTTCGCCCGTAGCGGCAAGCTGCGTTCAATGGCATTGGCCAAGGGATGGCTGACCGTAGAGGCGGCAGGGAAGTTGCCAGAGCCCGATACCTCATGGATGTCTGATCCGTTGTCGCGGAAGACGGTTATGGGGTGGCTGTGGTGAGCGCATGACCACGATGTTTTGGCGACGTCATCCGTAGGAGACCCCGCCAGACGCACGAGGATGCCTCGACAGGCGAGATCGCGGTAAACATAATCAAGGCGGTCAGCAGAAACGCTGGGCAGGGCAAGTCGCCGGTGCAATCCCAGTTATCACGAGGGCTGCGGTCGTAGGAAGCGGATTTCCATTCCTTGCCGGATCTCGTATAATATGGCCATACGCACGGCGACAGTTAAGGAGCGAGACAGATCATGGGGGCAGGCCACTGGTTGAATCCAGTAACCGGTCAGTGCGAGCAGGTAACCACGCACAACGACTGGATACGAGACGAGAAAAACGCCGACAGCATCGGTCTGGCCGAAGATATTTACCGCCAGATCATGCTTTTGCCCGACACCGCCATTGATCAGATCCGCATTCTTGCATTACAAGGCGGGCTGGTCCGCATCCGGCAGCACAAGCGGTACACCTCGGTTCAGTTCCGGGCGACAGCCGATCAGGTGGCGGAAATTCTTCAAGCCGTTCTACGGGCTTTGGAGGAACTGAAGATTCATCCCGATGAACGGCTTGAGATCGACAACCTGGGCTTGGGCGAATCCGTGTCTATTACACTTCGCTCATTGCGGACGACTGAGGCGGTATTCCAGCAATAGGACGCCAGCTCACCCGATCAAGTCCTTCTGGGGTATGAAATTGCCGGCAGTTCGTGTGGGAATGCCTCGATTGCATCCATTTGCGCCGGGCATCAGCTCAGTTGGTGAAGTCCTTGTCGGCATTGGAGTTTGGTCGCGATGATTCGTCGGCACCCCCTTTCCAGTGCCGAGTGTCAGGCTCATACCATCAACTCCTTGGTGGAATTGGACTTCGGTCGTGGTCGTAAGAATGCCCGGTCTTTCCGATCGCACCCCAGCTCACCCTGTCAACTCCTTGTGGCGGCAGGACTTACCGGCAACTCGTAAGAATGCCCATAGGGTTGGGCGGAATCCATTGCCGAACACCAGCTCAGCACGTGAACTCCTTACCGGGCATGGAGATCCGTTGCATCCATAAGAATGCTGTGCGAATTGCCGATGGCGCGGGCATGGTCCCTTGTCGTTTTCGCCGCGGGCGGTTTGGAATCTCTTCCAGCGGCGTTCGGCCAGTCTGGAAACCTATCAGTCCCGCGTTTTGTTTGGCTGGAAGGCTTTCATTGCCGACCCGACCGGTCACTTTTCCTTCGGCGGATGGAGAATTTCCCAGCAGAGTCGGTCGAGATCCTCTCGGGAAAGCCGGGGGTCAATGCAAAACAAGTCGTCAAGGGAACTGCTGACTTGCTGCGCCTTGTGCTGACTGCTCGGCGAGCGGAAGCCGGGCAGGGCGCGAATCGCCCGCTTGATAACCTCGTTGCCGTCCACGTTACAGTAGAACCAGGCGAGGTACGATGGGTCGCACTTGAGGACTTCCGAAACGGGCTTGCCTCGGTACTTGCCAAAAGGCATTTTGGGTTCTTCGGTCATATTATCTTCATCGGGGTGGGCGGCAAGTTTTTCGGCTTTTCGTCAGGGCTTTGTCTAATTGACAAGCTGGGTAGCCCGTGTTCTTGCTCGTCAGAAAGCGAAGAAATAACCCATAAGCGGTTAAAAGGTTCGCCTCGAACCTCTTGGCGGCGAGGCTCTTGGCATGTTCGGATCCCGAACACGGGATGCGGGTCACCACCAGGACGGAAATCGGCGAAGCCTGCAAACAATATGAACGAATTGCCTTCAATGGCGTAACCAATGATGTTTTCCCCCTTTTTCGATGATTCGGTGAATTCTCTACAGAAGTTATGTAGTGAAATCACCGAGGAATGGATTCGGGAAGGATATCCCGTAGTCGCGATCGCAGAGTTCTGTTCGGCGACGGAAGCCGGAAACCTGTCAAATTGACAAGTTGCGGGACAGGAAACGCCGACCAGCATTCCGCAACTCCTTGCAAACGGTCTTCTTGCAAGGAGTTGATTTCGGGGCATCCCGGCGTTCCGTACCTGCCGGCTTTCCCGTCCACGGCGCAGCGAATGCCCTCTCACATCGCCGCCTGACAAACCCGCTCCCCGCCGACCTTCCCGGTTCTTTGAATGACGGGATGGCAATCTTGCAGATGTGACCTAAAAAAACCGCCGCCATTTTGATTTTTCTCCCAAGGTTACTCATTTAGCTCAGAACAACGTGTCGGCTGAGGAGAAACAAATGGGTGGAGCGACAAGTTTTTTCAGGTACCCGGGAGGGAAGTCGAAACTTCGGAATGTAATTGCCGGCAGACTCGCGGAACAGGCAGGACACGATGGCCTCGAATTCCGAGAGTTATTCTTCGGCGGCGGGAGCGTTGGACTGAGCCTCCTGTCGGATAACTCGGGCATAACGAATATCTGGCTCAACGACAAGGACGCTGGAATCGCTTGTCTTTGGACCTCGGTGATCCGCTACCACGATGAGTTCCAAGAACGGGTTCGCAGCTTCACGCCTTCGGTCGATGCGTTCTACGAGTTGCGGGACACACTGACGAAAGTTTCTGAAATGCCGGTGGAACCCGCCAGCATCGTCAACCTTGGATTCCGGAAGCTCGCCGTCCACCAGATCTCCTATTCCGGGCTTAGGGACCAAATCCGGTGGTCCGCTGGGTGGTATCGAGCAGAAATCACAATACAAGATCGACTGTCGCTGGTCGCCCAACTACATTTGCAAGAAAGTGGATAAGCTCCACGAGTTGTTCGGAACCGTCGAAACCCATGGCGGCTGCTGCACCAACCTCGACTTTGCCGACTTGATTGCAGACACTCGCTGCCCTGCTCTGCTCTATCTTGACCCGCCCTACTACGTCAAAGGCAACGACCTCTATCAGCACGGCTTTACTTGCGACGATCACAAGCGACTGGCAAACGCCTTGAGGAACACGGAGCACTCATGGGTTCTGTCGTATGATGATTGCAGCGAGGTCCGGCAAATATACAACTGGGCGAACGTCGAGTCCCTGCAAGTGAATTACAGCATTACGGCTTGCAAGGAGGAGGGAACGGGCAAGCGCATGTCTCGCACGAAGAGCGAATTATTGATATGTCCGAAACATGCGGATTGGCAGCGTTGAGCGGCGACCTGAGCGCTCTCCGCGATTGAAGTTGCAATAGCTTGATTGCGGTGCCGGACATCGCCCATCCTTCGCCGTCTTGCCGGAAGCCATTCTCGGAGACATCGTAATCGCGGTTGGCGGTTTCCAGTTTCTAGCGAAATGCGAAATGCACTCGCAGTCCGAGCATCTTTCCCGAATCGGGCGAGAACAGTCGGTTCGTCGCCTTGGGCACGTTGCGTACATGCGAGAAAGACTTCTCATGGCAGGCGGATGGCAGGTTGTCTGCTTAGAACTCTTTCATCGGACCTTGGTCCGGCGTCTGATGCCAAGGAGGAAAATAATTCCTGGCAAGTTCCGAGTGCAAAGTGCAAGGAAATAGGAAAAGCATGAAACCATCCACAACTGGTCAAATTGACCAGTTGCCGTGGCATCTTGGGCAAGGCGGGGAACGGTGTCCCTCACATCGCCGCCTTGAAGACGCTCTGCCCATTCACCTTCAATAACCTCACCTGCCCCGCTGACATCAGAGCCCTAAGGAGTTCGTCGAGGGTTTCGGGAGAGATGCGGGCGACCTCTGCGAAGATTTCAAGGGAATCCGCCCGCCGTGCCGGACTTGGCAATCACCAACGCCATTGTCGTTGCGTCGGGGACTTCCTCGACGCTGTGTTCAAGCCATTCGTAGAACGAGTTTTCCGCATGGAGATATGTATGAAGTTCGGCACCGCTTCCCAAGCAATTTACGGACGATATCTATGATTCCTCAATAATCCAGTCTTGCACTGGCGGTGGAAAGACTCCTCATCGTGGATATGTCCGGGTAGTAGTGCCTCGACGGTCCGCTCACGTCGCATGACTTTCAAGCGAAACGCCGCCTTCAGAACGGGCGTCCCAATTCATTCTCTCCATGCCTCATTACCGCTCATGAGGCAATTCTGCATATTTGGCCGAGAAAAAAGCCAAAACCATTTCAGTTTTCTGCCCAAGGTTACTCCTTTAGCTCTGAACAACATGTCGGCTGAGGAGATCCAGGACACGGACCGCCGAAGCCTGCTGTACCTGGACCCGCCCTACTACGTCAAGGGCAACGACCTCGAGCACGGCTTCACCGTCGATGACCACCAGCTGCCTGGCAAACGCCTTGAGGCACACGGAGCACGCTTGGGTTCTGTCATACGATGATTGCTGCGAGGTCCGGCAACTATACAACTGGGCGAACGTCGAGTCTCTTCAAGTGAATTACAGCATTACGG
>CAWIQV010000019.1:0-9637 GCA_963838275.1 uncultured Gammaproteobacteria bacterium
TTGGCAGCAATACGTCGTCGGCGCGCGCAGGCACCATCACGTATTGCACAAACGGCTCCCCCGATAATGGCCATCACTACCATTGAACCACCGAGCTTCGTATTCGGCCCCAATTCCTTGATACTCAGTGCGAAGATTGTGGGGAACATGAGCGACATAAAGAAACTGGTCAGAAAAATGGCCCACAGTCCCACCCAACCGGGAAACGCAACGCCGATTGCAGCCAGCACAGCGTTCACAATTGCATAGAGCGCCATCAGCTTACGAGGTTCCACAAAGCTCATGAGGTACGTGGCCAAGAATCTCCCGATGCCAAACGCCACCAGTGAGCCGGTCAGGAAATACCCCGCGACCTTTTCGGGCTGGCCCGTGTACCTCTCAGCATAGCTAATGAAGTAGCTCCACGTTCCTACCTGTGCCCCGACGTAGAAGAACTGCGCCAGTACGCCCTGAAGAAAGTGAGGAAGCCGCAGAAGATCCTTGACTCTGCCCTTCTCTCGCGCGATCTCTGGCTCCGCCTCCTCTGCTATATGAGGGAACCTCGTTCGCACGATCAAGAAGGCCCAGATGAGAACCACTCCGCTCAACACGAGATAAGGCGCCACCACCCGCATCGTTTCGTGTTGGAGATACTGTTCGTACTTGCCAACGGATTTCAGTGCTGCAACGGAAGCCGCTCAACAACTTTGAGACACCTGCCCGCATAAATTAGTGAGTATTTCCACCCTCCGGCGGACCGGTCTTGGGCGGGTCGATCCAGACTGCATCGGGAAGCGGGGCAGGCCCCGGTGGCTTGCGGACGAATCGCTCGGGATGCTGCTGGAAGGCTGTGGTTAAGACGCGCTGCCGGTTGTCGAGGACATCGGCGGCGAGCCCGTAGTGGACCATATGCGGCGTCAGCATGGCGATGCCGCTGTGATGGTGTTCGAGGTTGTACCAGTGCGGGAAGTCCTGGCAAATGGGCGCGGGCGTCTTCCAAAGAGCCGAAGCGGTCTGGGAACTCGGGCCGGTACTTCAAGGTCTTGAACTGGCTTTCCGAGAAGGGGTTGTCGTCGGAGACGAGGGCTATCTGTGGTGGACTTGGTCACGCCGAGGTTGGCGAGTTTCAAGGCCAGCGTCTTGCTGGTCATGGACGGTCCATTGTCGGCGTGGAGGTTGAGTTGGCCGGGCAGGACGCCTTGCTTGGAGACGCTCTCCTGGACCAGTTTCTTGGCCAGCGCCGCGCTTTCCCCAGGGGCCACCATCGAGCCGACGACGTAGCGGCTGAAGAGGTCAAGGATCACGTAGAGGTAGAAGTAGGTCCCATCCTGGCCGGACCGTGGAGTTTGGTGATATCCCAGGTCCAGACCTGGTCGGGCCGGGTGGCCAGCAGTTCCGGCTTCTGGTAGGCCGGATGCCGCAGTTGATCGCGCCGCTCGCGGACCTCGGCGATATTCCCCGAGCAAGCGGTAGACGGTGCGCGGCTAAAGAGGAACACGCCCTCATCGAGCAGAGCGGCGTGGAGTTGGTGCGGCTGGCGAAATCCACGAACCGTGCCGAGTGAGAGACGGGTCGAACGAGTAGACGAACACCACCACCACCATCCAGTTACATCGAAGTCCCTCGGTTCCAGTCCGGTCCTGGAACGATCATAGCAGCGGTGCCGGGCGCTATCATGCGCGCAGCATGAGCCAACCGCCGGTCCCGATCGATGCGCAGCGCCAGCGCGAGCTGGCCGCGGCCCTGCGCGCAGCGCTGCCGGACTTGATGCTCCTGGATCGCGTGGAGGACACCCGTCCGTTCGAGTGCGACGGCCTGACGCTGTACCGCCAGCTGCCGATGCTGGTCGCGCTGCCCGAGACCGAGGCCGACGTGGCGCGGATCCTGAAGCTCTGCCATGCCCACGGGGTGCCGGTGGTGCCGCGCGGCGCCGGCACCGGGCTGTCCGGCAGTGCGCTGCCCCATGCCGGCGGGGTGCTGCTCTCGCTCGCGAAGTTCAACCGGATCCTCGCCGTCGATGCGGCGTCGCGCACCGCTACGGTCCAGTCCGGCGTACGCAATCTGGCGATATCCCAGGCCGCCGCACCCCACGGGCTGTACTATGCGCCGGATCCCTCGAGCCAGATCGCGTGCACGATCGGCGGCAATGTGGCCGAGAATTCCGGGGGCGTGCACTGCCTGAAGTACGGACTGACGCTGCACAACGTGCTGCGCGTGCGGGGCCTGAGCGTGGAAGGCGAGCCGCTCGAATTCGGCAGCCGCGCGCTCGATGCCCCGGGCCTGGACCTGCTCGCGGTGCTGGTGGGCTCCGAGGGCATGCTCGCGGTCACGCTCGAGGTCACGGTGCGCCTGGTGCCGACCCCGCAGCTCGCACGCTGCATCATGGCGAGTTTCGCGCAGGTGTCCGACGCGTGCCGCGCGGTCGCGGCGCTGATCGCGGCCGGCATCATCCCGGCCGGCCTCGAGATGCTCGACCAGGCCGCGTCGCGGCTGGTGGAGCCGTTCGCGCATGCCGGCTACGACCTGGACGCGGCCGCGGTACTGCTGTGCGAGGCGGACGGTACGCCGGAGGAAGTCGCGGACGAGGTCGAGCGCATGAGCGCGGTGCTGCGCGCTTCGGGCGCGACCCGGCTGCAGGTGTCGGGCAGCGAAACCGAGCGGCTGCGGTTCTGGGCCGGGCGCAAGAACGCGTTCCCCGCGGCCGGCCGGGCCTCCCCGGCCTACTACTGCATGGATGGCACCATTCCGCGGCGCCACCTGGCCGAGATGCTGGAGCAGATCGCGGCGCTCGAGCGCCGCTACGGCCTGCGCTGCCCGAACGTGTTCCATGCCGGTGATGGCAACCTGCATCCGCTGATCCTGTTCGACGACGCCGATCCGGACTCGGTCGCGCGCGCCGAAGCCTTCGGCGCCGAGATCCTCGAGCATACCGTGCGCCTCGGCGGCACGATCAGCGGCGAGCATGGCATCGGCGTCGAGAAGCTCGACCAGATGTGCTCGCAGTTCGACCGCCCGACGCTCGACGCGTTCCTCGGCGTGAAGCGCGCCTTCGATCCGGCCGGAACGCTCAATCCCGGCAAGGTCGTGCCCTCGCTGCACCGCTGCGCCGAGTATGGCCGCATGCGCGTGCAGGGCGGCGCGTTGCCGTTCCCGGAACTGCCGCGCTTCTGATGGATGCGGCCATCGCAGCGCTGGCCGGGCAGATCCGCGCCGCTGCCGCGGCCGGCACCACGCTGCGGGTGCGCGCCGGGGGCAGCAAGGACTTCTATGGCAACGCACCACGCGGTGAACCGCTCGATCCACGCCCGCTGCGCGGCATCGTGAGCTACGAGCCGGCGGAACTGGCGCTCGCGGTCCGCGCGGGCACACCGCTGGCCGAGGTCGAGGCCACGCTGGCCGAGCATGGCCAGATGCTGAGCTTCGAGCCGCCGCATTTCGGGCCGCAGGCGACCATCGGTGGCACCGTGGCGTGCGGACTGGCCGGTCCGCGGCGCGCCGCCGCCGGATTCACCTACGGCGGCGTGCGCGACTTCGTGCTCGGCGCGCAGCTGCTCGACGGGCGCGCACAGCTGCTGCGATTCGGCGGCCTGGTGATGAAGAACGTCGCCGGCTACGACGTGGCGCGGCTGCTGGCCGGATCGCTCGGCGCGCTCGGCGTGATCACCGAGGTTGCGTTGAAGGTCGTACCCCGTCCGGCGGCGGAACGCACCCTGGGCTTCGCGCTGGACGAGGCCGCGGCGCTGGCGCAGTTGAACCGCTGGGCGGGCCAGCCGCTGCCACTGTCCGCATCGGCCTGGGCCGCGGGCCTGCTGTACGTGCGGCTCTCCGGCTCGGATGCCGCGCTGGCCGCGGCGCTGCGCAGCCTCGGTGGCGAGCCGCTCGATCCGCAGGCAGCACAGCAGCTCTGGTTCGGAATCCGCGAACACACGCACCCGTACTTCGCCGGCACGCTGCCGCTGTGGCGGCTGTCGCTGCCGCCGACCGCGCCGCCGCTCGGCCTCCCGGATCCGCAGCTGATCGAGTGGGGCGGCGCGCTGCGCTGGCTGCGCACCGCAGCTCCGGCCGCCGAGCTGCGCGCGCTGGCCGGCAGGCTCGGCGGGCATGCGACGCGATTCCGCGACGCCGGGCCGCGCGAGGACGTGTTCACGCCGCTCGACGCGCCGCTGCTGGCGATCCATCGCCGGCTGCGCGCGCAGTTCGATCCGGACGGGGTGTTCGACGCCGGCCGGCTGGTGCAGGGACTGTAGGAGCGGAGCGCACGCGATGCAGGTGAATCTCGCGGATTTCATCCGGGACACGCCCGAGGGAGAGGAAGCCCGGTCGATCCTGCGGGCCTGCGTGCACTGCGGGTTCTGCACCGCGACCTGCCCGACCTACCAGGTGCTGGGCGACGAGCGCGACGGTCCGCGCGGTCGCATCTACCTGATCAAGCAGGCACTCGAGGGCGTGGCGCCCGGCCCGAGCACGCAGCAGCACCTGGATCGCTGTCTCGGCTGCAGTGGCTGCGAGACCACCTGCCCGTCGGGCGTGCAGTACACGCGGCTGCTCGACATCGGGCGCGGCGTCGTCGACGCACGGGTCCCACGGACGCTCGGCACGCGCGCGCTGCGAGCGCTGGTGCGCGGCGTGTGCACCGGAGCGCTGTTCGGCACCCTGCTCGCGATCGGCCGCGCCGTGCGGCCGCTGCTGCCTGCCCGCTGGCGCGAGAAGATACCGCCACGCGCGCCGGCGGGCACCTGGCCGCAGCGCCGGCATGCGCGTCGCATGCTGCTGCTCGCCGGCTGCGTGCAGCCGGCGATGGCGCCGAACATCGGCGCCGCGACCGCACGCGTGCTCGACGCACTCGGGGTGCAGCTCATCGTGCCGCCCGCGGCCGGGTGCTGTGGCGCGATCCGGGCGCATCTCGGCGACCCGTCCGGCGCGCTGCGCGAAGCGCGCCGCAACATCGACGCGTGGTGGCCCTGGGTGGAGGACGGCATCGAGGCGATCGTGATGAATGCCTCGGGCTGCGGCGCCCGCGTGCAGGAATATGCCCACCTGCTGCGGCACGATGCGGCCTATGCGGCGAAGGCGGCGCGCATCACCGCACTGGTGCGCGACCTCGCGCAGCTGCTGCCACCGATGCTCCCGGCGCTGCAGTCCCGGCTGCGCGCGGCAGATCCGCAGCGCCTGGTATTCCATCCGCCCTGTACGCTGCAGCACGCGCTGCAGCTGCGCGGCGTGGTGGAACCGATGCTGCGCGCGCTCGGCGCGCAGGTGGTGGCGTTCGAGGACAGCCACCAGTGCTGCGGTTCGGCCGGCACGTACTCGCTGATGCAGCCGCGGCTCTCGCACGAGCTGCGCGAGCGCAAGCTGCGCGCCCTCACGGCCGCGGCGCCCGCGGTGATCCTGTCGGCGAACATCGGCTGCATCGCCCACCTCGCGGCCGGCGCACCGGTGCCGGTGCGGCACTGGATCGAATGGCTGGACGCCCGGCTGGACTACGGTGCGCGTGCTTGACTGGCTGCCCTGGGCGTTGCTGTCGGCGCTGTTCGCGGCGCTGACCGCGATCTTCGCCAAGATCGGCATCCGCGGCGTCGATTCGGACCTCGCGACGCTGGTGCGGACCGGCATCGTGGTGGTGCTGCTCGCCGCATTCGTCGTCGGCACCGGCAGGTGGACCAATCCGCTGTACTACTCCGGCAAGACGTGGCTGTTCCTGGGGCTGTCGGCGCTCGCGACCGGCGCCTCGTGGGTCTGCTACTTCCGCGCGCTGCAGCTCGGACCCGCCTCGAAGGTCGCGCCGGTCGACAAGCTCAGCCTGGTGCTGGTCGCCGTGTTCGCGGTCCTGTTCCTCGGCGAGCGGCCCGCGTTACGCGACTGGGCCGGCATCGCGCTGGTGGCGGCGGGGGTGCTGCTGCTCGCGCTGAAGCCTTGAGGCTCTGAACGCCGACCGCCCTTGAGACGGGGACCCCCTGTCACCACTCTGAGGGGCAGGGTCGGAGCCTCTCCGGCCGGCCGGCAATATTCTGGCCCGCGCGTCGTCTTTACTCTCACGATGAACGAAACAGTGGCATTGGCTGCGCCGCGCACCGCGGACGACGCACACATCGCCGCCACGGTGGCCGCCCAGGGACCCCGGCTGCGCGCCTTCGTGCGCCGCCGCGTAGCCGACCTCGACGAGGCCGAGGACATCGTGCAGGACGCGTTTCTCGAGCTGGTATCCGCGCACCGGCTCATGGAACCGGTCGAACATGTCGCGGCCTGGCTGCTGCGCGTCGCCCGCAACCGCATCATCGACCGCTTTCGCAGCGGAGCACGGCGCGGCCCGGCGCTGGACCCGGCACTCCAGGCCGAAGCGCTGGCACGCTCCCCGGCACCGGCTGCCGACGGGCCGGAAGCCCGCTACGCACGGGAGCTGCTGGGTGCGGAGCTGGCCGCAGCACTCGCGGCACTGCCCGTGGCGCAGCGTGAGGTGTTCATCGCGCACGAGCTGGAAGGACGCAGCTTCCGGGAGCTCGCGGCCAGCAGCGGCGTCGGGGTCAACACGCTGCTTGCTCGCAAGCACGCTGCGGTGCGTCAGCTGCGCGAGCGGCTTGCGGGGCTGCGCAGGGAATTCGACGACGAGGAGGATTGAGTCATCATGAAACGGTTCTGGATCCTGAAGGGATTGAAGGTACTCGTGTTCGTCTTCGCGGCGCTCGCCGCTTTCGGCTACGCCGTGATGGCGCTGTGGAACTGGGTGCTGCCGCCGGTCACCGGCCTGCACGCGATCAGCTACGGCCAGGCGCTCGCGCTGCTGGTGCTCGCGCGGCTGCTGTTCGGCAGCTTCCGTGGCCGTCGGCACGGGGGCTGGTACTGGCGCCATCGGATGCGCGCGCACTGGGAGCAGATGACGCCGGAGGAGCGGGAGCGCCTGCGCGCCAGGTTCGCATACCGTGGGCGCTGTGGCGGTATCGGCCCGGAGGCGGGTGCCTCGGCCCCCTGATCCCAGTAACGGTCTGCTTGGAAGTTGCCCGACCAATTGCGGATCTCGTCAGCGCTGTGTAGAGTTATGTGTAAGAGGTGACACATAGCGACCAATCTTTCACTGGACCCGAAACTGCTGGAGCAAGCCGTCAAGGTCGGCGGCGAGCGAACCAAGAAGGCCGCCGTGACCCGCGCGCTGGAGGAATACATCGCGCGTCGCAAGCAAAAACACCTGGCAGACCTGATGGGCAAGCTCGAATGGGACGATACTTTCGATTACAAGATCGAGCGCTCCCGGCGGTGACCGTTCTCGTTGACACCAGTGTGTGGTCGCTGGCGTTTCGCCGTGATGCGGACCTGGCGGCACCACAAGTATCGGCCCTGCGGACTGCACTCGACGGCGGGGACGCCATCGTGACGACGGGGCTCACTCTGCAGGAACTGCTGCAAGGCTTCGCTGGCCCAAAAGCGCGGGAGGAACTGGTCGAGAAGTTCGCCGCATTGCCGATGCTGGTGCCGGATCGGAAGGATCACATTGCTGCGGCCGAGCTTCGCAACCGTTGCAGGCGCGCAGGAGTGCAGCTGGGGACGATCGACGCATTGATCGCGCAGCTCTGCATCCGGCACGACCTCACGCTGCTTACCACCGACGCGGACTTCGTCCTGGCGGCGAAGCATTGCCCCCTGCACGTCTGGAAGGCCCCCAGCTGACGGCGCGGCTGCAGTGCCACCCGCGATTACGGGCGCAGCGACGCACCGCACAGTCGGGCGACCGCCCCGAGCGTCATTTGCGCCGCGTTCAGGCCGAGGCGGAAGTCCGGGTCCGTAAACGTCGTGTACCGGTCGGTAGGCTGGTGCCAGTGCGGATCCCAGCCGGCACCTATCTCGCGGCCGCGCTCGTTCTCGCGAATGCTGATCGCGGGTACCAGGTCCATGAATGGCGTGCTGTCGGTATTGGTCATGTGCGGTCCGACGGCGGCCGGGTAGTCGGTGGCATAGGCCTCGTCCGCGGCGTAGAACGCCCAGGCCAGCTTCTGTGCGCCCTCCGCCTGCCGCGCAGTCGACTGGAATTCGATGTTGAGGTCCGCTTCCGGCCGTTGCGCACTCGGCACGGTACCGTCCGGGCGCGGCATTCCGTGGTCGAACAGCATCATGTCGTGCTGGATCATTCCCAGCCATCGCGGTTCCGGGTATTGCCCTGACCCGGCCGGATCCTCCCTGCCCTGCAGGCCAGCGCGCTGGGCGACATAGGCCCGCGCGCCGTCCAGGCCGGTCTCTTCGTTGTTCCACAGCACGAAGCGTATCGATCGCTCCGTGCGCACGTCAGGCGCCGAGAACAGCCGTGCGAGTTCCATCACCAGCGCGGTTCCGGATCCATCGTCGTTGGCGGCTTCGCCCCAGCCGATTCCGTCCATGTGCGCGCCGATCAGGTACATCTCCTCCGGATGCGTGACCCCGATCTTGGTGCAGTACACCTCCTCGCGCGCTCCGTCCCGGCTCGGCTGGCTATCGAGGGTGCGCAGTGCTTCATCCGGCTGCCGCATCGGATCTTCGTTGACCCCGGTCCGGCTGCGCACGCCGCGGTAGCGTCCGCCGCCGGACGCGGCATCCGGCGTGCGCGCGATCGGCGGTCCACTGGGCAGGCGGGGCGCGCTGGACGAATAGTCGTACTGGAGACGAGTCGTGTTGCTGCAGCCGTATCCCCTGAGCTGCGACGCGATCCAGTCGACCGCGGCACGATTGCGGTCGGTGCCTTGCCGGCGGTCGCCGAACCGCGTGAGCGCCCTGATGGTCGATTTGTAGCGCTCGAGCTGCAGGCGCGCGACCAGGATACCTGCCGCGTCGACGGTCATCGACGCCGCCGACGCCGATGCCGACGCTGCCGTTGCCGTTGCCGTTGCCGTTGCCGGAGCCGCGGGCGGCGCATCCTGCGCGAGCGCCATCGAGCCGAGGGCCACCTGCAACGCGAACCAGGACAGATGCTTCACGCATCGATCGTAGGCGCGACCGAAAACCCAGTCAAAGCCCGAGGCCGGAACTGCTGCTGCCTATCCGGCACTACTGCAGCTCAACGCGGCCTCCTGCAGCACGGCCTGCTTGACCCTGGCGACGTTCGGGCCTTCCACGGCGCCCTCATAGAATGAAAGATCCTCGTCGACCCCTACCAGCCGCCAGCACTGTCCACCGGGTGCCTGAAAGTAGAGGTGAGGATCGGGCATGTCGAGTTTCCTCACGAGGCCCGATTCCAGGATCCGCTGGCGCGTCGCGTCGACGTCGTCGGACTTGATTTCGAGCCAGACGGCTCGGGCAGTACGTACGAAGTCGCTTGCGTCCGGAACATCGCCGTAGAGAAACACGAAGTAGAAATCCCGCCCCAGCCGAAGGAAGTCCCGTTCGGGATCCGCTTTCGTGATGGTGCCGCCCAGAACGTCGCAGTAGAACCTGCGAATGCGGTCCCGGTCCTGGCGCGGAACGATCACCGACGAATGGTTACCTGCGATCACCTGTGCCACGGTCGCTCTCCTGCTAGCGTTGCGAGATGGGTGCAGCGGCGCGTTCCTTCCACATCATCTGCTGCGCCTGCCAGTCCATCGGCCCCTTCTCGAAGCGGGCGGCCAGGCGTTGTGTGAGTTCCGTCCAGCCGCGCTCCATATGGGCGTAGGCGCGATCCCATTCGGCGCCCTGCCCCCAGCCCAGATGGGTAACCCGC
>CAWIQV010000020.1:0-7525 GCA_963838275.1 uncultured Gammaproteobacteria bacterium
GGCCAGCAGCGGCAGGTTCGGCACCACCCCGAGTCCCGGGAGCGCCCATTCGGACCTGATCCCGAGCGCGGCGAACACCATCTGCATGCCCAGCAGCTGCAGTGCGATGTAGGGCACGGTGGCCACCATGCCGGTCAGCGCGACGACCAGTGCGAGGTGCCGGCTGCCGAAGCGACCGCGCACGAAATCCGCCGCGGTGACGTAGCCGCGTCGGCGCGCGACCGACCACAGGCGCGGCAGCGCGACGAACAGCAGCGGGAATTCCAGGATCGAGAATGGCACGGCGAAGAAGCCGGTGGCCCCGGTCCCGAACACCAGGGCCGGCACGGCGAGGAACGTGTAGGCCGTATACAGGTCGCCGCCGATCAGGAACCACGTGAGCAGCGTGCCGAAGCTGCGTCCGGCCAGTCCCCACTCCTGCAGCTGCGACAGGTCCGCCGTGCGCAGGCGACTGGCGATGAAGCCGCCGCCGGTCACCAGCACCAGCAGGCCGAGGAACACCAGGATCGCCTGCGGGTGCGCGCTCATGACCTGCGGCGGCGCCGATGCAGGTAGACCGGCAGGATTGCGAGGGGCACCAGGAAGGACCAGGTCATCTGGAACCAGTAGAAGAACGGGATGCCGAACAGCGCGGGCCGCAGCCGGTCGTACCAGGGGATCCAGAGCAGCGCGGCATACGGCACGGCCAGGCACAGGTACACCGGATGGAACCGGCCACGCGCGGATCGCGCGTTCACTGCGGCTGGTACCGCACGACGGCCCGCGGTCCCACCTCGGCGCTGTAGACGATGCCATGGGCGTCGGCGACGACGCCCTCGCCGCCGCTGGTCGGGGTATGGTCCGGATCAGGCTCTGGGTCCGGGATGAACGCGCTGACCGTGCCGTCGAGCGCACTGCCGATACGGATGCCGCGCTTCCAGCCGGGATGGTGGCCATAGCCCGGGGCATCCAGCGACTCGGAGTCCGACACATAGAGCCGATCGTGCTGGTCGATGTAGAGACCGCTGGGCCGGCCGAATTGCGGCCAGATCGCCAGCAGGGTGCCGTCCTGATCGAAGATCTGGATCCGGTTGTTGCCGCGATCGCCCACGAACAGCCTGCCCCTGGAGTCCATGGCCAGCGCGTGCGGCATCTCGAACTGGCCGGGTCCGCTGCCGTGCCCACCCCATTGCCGGATGAAACGCCCATCCGGTGCCAGTTCGACCACGCGCGCGTTGCCCTGGTCCGGCACGTGTCCGTCGGCGACGAAGATGTTGCCGTCCGGCGCGACCAGCACCGCGTTGGGCTCGTGGAACGTATCCGGCCCGTCGCCCGGCACGCCTGGCCTGCCGAGCGTGCGCAGCAGCCGGCCGTCCTGGTCGAATTCCAGCACGTCATCGCCCTTGCCGCCGCCCACGTGCCCGTCGGTCACCCAGATGTGGTCGGACCGGTCGATGAAGAATCCGTGCGGAAACAGCAGCAGGCCCGCTCCGAAAGCCATGATGAAACGCCCGTCGGCATCGAACTCGAGGATCGGATCCAGGCTGCTGCCTGCGCAGCTGTTCGCGCCACAACGATCCGCGATCCAGATGTGGCCCGCATGGTCGACGCCCACCGCACTGGTCGAACCGAGCGTGCGCCCCGGCGGCAGCCTGAGGAAATGATCGACCCGCCGGTACGGATCCGGCCAGGAATTGGGATCGTGCGGCGCCGGCGCACCGGCTGCGACGGTACCGACGCAGGCCCCGACGCAGGCCGCGGCTGCCGCGGCGACGATGCGCACTCCCCGACCAGCCAGTCTCACCGCCACCCCCTCGATCATTGGCGGTCGATTGTAGCAATCGCGGGCCCGGGTGGCGGCCCGCTCGAGGCCCGCAGTAGACTCCGGCGCGGACAGGGCACGCAGGGGAAGCTCATGACACGCGGCACGGCGAACGACTTCGACCCACGGGTGCTGCAGGCCTTCGACCAGTACGTGCACGGGCAGATCACGCGACGTGGCTTCCTGGAGCGCACCGCGCAGGTCGCCGGCAGCCTGACGGCCGCCGCGGCGCTGCTCGAATTGCTGCAACCCCGTTTCGCGGCAGGGCAGCAGGTGCCACCCGATGATCCGCGACTGCACGTGCAGAGCGTGGATTTTGATTCCCCGCAGGGCTATGGCAAGGCGCGCGGCTATCTGGCGCGGCCGGCGCGCGGCGCGCCGAAGCTGCCCGTGATCCTGGTGGTGCACGAGAATCGCGGCCTCAATCCGCACATCGAAGACATCACGCGCCGGCTGGCCCTCGATCAATTCATCGCCTTCGCCCCCGATGCGCTGTTTCCGCTGGGCGGCTACCCGGGGGACGAGGACCGGGCGCGCGAGCTGTTCGGCAAACTCGACCAGGACCGGACGCACCAGGATTTCCTGGCGGCCGCGCGGCTGCTGGAGTCCTGGCCGCAGGGTACGGGCCGGCTCGGTGCGGTGGGATTCTGCTATGGCGGCGGGATCGTGAACTTCCTGGCCACCCGGCTCCCCGAGCTGGCCGCTGCGGTGCCGTTCTACGGCGGCCAGCCGAGCGCCGAGGAGGCAGCGAAGATCAAGGCGCCGCTGCTGCTGCATTACGCCGGCGCCGACGATCGGGTCAATGCCGGCTGGCCCGCGTACGAGTCGGCGCTCAAGGCCGCCGGCGTGCACTACCAGGCCTTCATCTACCCCGGCGTGCAGCACGGATTCAACAACGACACGACGCCGCGCTACGACGCTGCGGCGGCGAAGCTTGCCTGGCAGCGCACGGTGGATTTCTTCAACGCGCATCTGCGCGGCTGAAGGGCGAGCTGGAGGGCGACCCGCAGGCCTAGGCGGCGGCTACCGGCGCGTCGGCTTCCGGTATGGCAACCTGGGTCGTGGCGGAGCCGCGGCGATGCCGCGACTGCAGCAGCAGCTGCAGCGGCTCGGGTCGCGCGAGGTAGTAGCCCTGCGCGAACTCGACGCGCAGCGTCTTGAGCTCGGCGAACACCTCCGCCGACTCCACCTTCTCGGCGATCGTCGCGATGCCGAGCGCGCGGCCGACCTGGCTGATCGCCTCGACCATGCTGCGATCGACCGCATCGGTGGTCACGTTGCCGATGAACTGGCCGTCGATCTTGAGGAAATCCACCGGCAGCGTCTTGAGGTAGTGGAACGAGGACAGGCCGCTGCCGAAGTCGTCGAGCGCGAAGCGGCAGCCGCGCTTGCGCAGCTCGCGCATGAAGTACACCGCCTGCGTCATGCTGGTGATCACCGCGGTCTCCGTGATCTCGAAGCACAGGCCGCGCGCGATGCGCGGATCCTCGACCAGGCTCAACACCAGGTCGAGGAAGCTGCGGTCGCTGAGCGAGGTGCCGGACAGGTTCAGCGCGAACAGGAACGGCGGCTCCTCGCCCGTGGCGTAGTGCGTCAGGACCTGGACGGCCTGCTGCACGACCCAGCGATCGATCGCCGACACGACGTTGTAGCGTTCGGCCGCCGGCATGAATTCCCCGGGCAGCACCAGCTCGCCGTTGTCGTCGCGCAGCCGCACCAGCAGTTCGTGGAATGCCGGCAGCGTCGACGCGGCGCCGCCGGTGGGGGCGATCGGCTGCTGGAACAGCTCCAGCCGACCCTCGTCGACCGCGCGGGTGACACGCGAGACCCAGTACATCTCGCGATGCCGCCCCGACACCTCGTTCGAATCATACAGGTGCACGCGGTTGCGCCCGGAATCCTTGGCCGCGTAGCACGCGATGTCCGCTGCGCTCATGAGGCTCGCGACACTCTCGCTCTCGCGCGTGATCTCGACCACGCCGATGCTGGCGCCGATGCTGGTGGTGTTCTGCTCCCACGTGAAGCGGTAGTCGCGCACCGCCTGCCGGATGTTCTCGGCGATCATCGCGGCCTGCTCGGCGGTGCAGCTGCGCACCAGGATGCCGAACTCGTCGCCGCCGAGGCGCGCGATGGTATCCGCGGCGCGCACGTGCGACTGCAGCAGTCCGGTGACGTCACGCAGCAGGCGGTCGCCGGCCGAGTGCCCGCAGGTGTCGTTGACGACCTTGAACTGGTCGAGATCGACGTACAGCAGCGCGTGCGGGCCTTCATCCTGGCGCGCGCTGTCCAGCGCGTCGGTCAGGCGGTTGTCGAATTCGCGGCGGTTGATCAGCCCGGTCAGGGCATCGTGGCTCGCCTGGTAGGACAGCGCGCGCTTGAGCCGGCGCTCCTTGGTCACGTCGCGGAACACGACCACCGCGCCCACGATCTCGCCGGCGCGGTCGCGGATCGGTGCGGCCGAGTCCTGGATCGCGATCTCCTGCCCGACGCGGTTGAGCAGCACGCTGTGCTCGGCGAAATGCACCAGCTGGCCTTCGCGCAGGCAGCGCACCAGCGGATTCTCCAGTTCCTGATGCGTGACCTCGTCCATCAGCCGCAGCACCGTGCCGAGCATCTCGCCGCGCGCCTGGTCTCCGCGCCAGCCACACAGCTGCTCGGCGACCGGATTCATGTAGTCGATGCGGCCTTCGCGGTCGGTCGTGATCACGGCATCGCCGATCGACTGCAGCGTGACCTGCGCGCGCTCCTTCTCGGCGAACATCGCCTGCTCGGCGCGCTTGCGCGCCGTGATGTTGGCCATCGTGCCCTCGTACGCGATCAGCCTGCCGTCGGCGTCGCGGACCGCGCGCGCGCTCTCGAGCACGACCACCTGGCTCGCGTCGCGGCAGCGCAGCACGAACTCGGCGTTGTGGATCTCGCCCTGTTGCTCGAGTGCGCGCTCGAAGTCGGCGCGTTCGAGCGGATTCCAGTACAGCATCGCGAGCCCCGGCAACGCGTACATCTCCTCCGCCCGCTCGTAGCCCAGCATCTTGATGAAGGCCGGATTGACCTCGAGCAGGCGTCCGTCGGTGGCGCACTGGTAAACGCCGTCGAGCATGCGGTCGTAGAGGCTGCGGAACTTGGTCTCGCTCGCGCGCAGCGCCTCCTCGCCGCGCCGGCGCTCGATCGCGATCGCCGCGAGTCGGGCGGCATGCACCATGAGTTCCACGTCGGGCGGCAGCGGCGCCCCGGCCTCGGGCCGGTAGATCGACAGTGCCCCGAGCACGCGTCCGTTGGCGCTCTTGATCGGAACCGACCAGGCGGCATGGAATCCGGCATCGAGCGCGAGATCGCGCCGGCGCTGCCAGTACGCATCGCTGGCCACGTCGGCGACCAGCACCTGGCGCCCCAGGTAGACCGCCGCCGCGCTCGAGCCGTTGCGGATGTCGATCGCCAGGCGCTCCTCGACCGCGCGCCAGCGCGCCGGCAGCCGCCGGCCGGCGATGGAAACGAAGCTCTGGCCGTCCGCGCCGACCAGGCTGATCGCGCCGGTGAAGCTGCTGCTGATCGATTCGATGAGTTCCACGATCGAGTCGAGCACCAGCGCCAGCGGCGCATCCGCCGCGATGCGCTCGAACACGTCGCGCTCGCCCGCCGTGAGTTTCTCGGCACGGCGCCGCGCCGCGATGTTGGTGATGCTGGCGCGCAGCAGCGTGCTGGAGCCCGGCAGCGCCATCAGCCGCACTTCGGTCTCGACCGCGCGCCCCGCACCGTCGCGGTGCAGCCACTCGAACACCTGGGCGTCGCCGCCGGCCGCCAGCTCGCAGCGCTCGTGGAACCGGACTGCCGCATCGGTCTCGCCCGGAGGGCTGGTCGCGGACACGTCGCGCGGCTCGAGGTCGCAGAAGCGTTCGCGGCTCACCCCGAAGAACTGCAGCGCGTTCTCGTTCGCGTCGACGAAACGACCGGATTCGCGGTCGATCACGACGATCATCTCCGGTGCGCTTTCGACCAGCGTACGGTAGCGCGCCTCGCTGTCGCGCAGCGCCTGCTCCACCCGCGCCCGCTCGCTGGTGTCGCGCAGGCAGATCACATAGACGTCGCGGCGCTCGATGCGCACGCGGCTGGCGATCAGCTCGGCCGGGAACAGGTGGCCGTCCTTGTGGCGGGCGCGCAGCTCGCGCGGACGCAGGTCATCGCGCGCCTCGTCGACCCGGGCCGCCAGTGCGCGCAGCCCGGCTTCGACCGAGGCGTGCGCGGCGAGGTCCGGCAGCAGGTTGACGATCGACTGGCCGATGATCTCCGCACGCGAATAGCCGAAGATCCGCTCGCCCGTGGGATTGAAGATCTTGACCGCGCCGTCGGCGCCGACGGTGATCACGACATCCTTGATGTGATCGAGGATCGCCTGCAGGTGACCGGCGTCGACCGCGGCGAGCCCGTCGCCGAAGGTGCGCGCCTCGTCCGCGATCAGCTGCATCGATCGCACGATGCCGCGTCGCTCGTCGTCGATCTGTTCGTAATGGGTGCTGATCAGCCCCAGCAGGGTCGCCACGGAATCGGTGAACGGGGGATCGAGCGCGGCCTGCGCCAGCTGCACGCGCAGCAGTCGGTGCAGCGCGCGCAGCTGCGGCTTCGCGCGTCGTGCCGGCGCGGGCTGCACGATCGGAACGGCGTCGAGAGTCACCGGATCCTGTGACATAAGCTGCGCTGGTGACAGTACTGCCCCATCATACGGAGCCTCCGCCACCGGCCCTGTGAAGCAGTACCGGTTTCCGCGTGGCTCGGCCGGCGGGCTGGCCGGCGCCGGGCCGAATTCCGGCCTCAGCGGGGGGTACTGGAGCCTGCGATGGGCGCCGCCGCGGCATCCAGTGGGCCGGGCTTCCCCGGCGACGATCCGGTCGGCGCGGTGGCGGTCGGGGCAGTGGCCGGCGCAGTGACCGGGGCAGTGGTGGGCGCGGTGGCCGGAGCGGCGGCCGGTACCGCCGGCCCGGACGCGATCAGCGGAATCCCGAAGGTCCTGGACACCGAACCGGTATCGAAGTCCACGATCAGCGTCGCGCTCAGGCTCAGGATGCCCGCCTGCTGCGGCACGACCGTGACGTCCTGGTGCAGCGATACGCCGTCGGCCACGTCCCGCAGCTCGAAGCTGTGCTGCGACTGCAGGGTCAGTCCGTCCCCGGGCGTGAAGGAGCCGTACAGGTGGCGGATCGCGCTCTGCGATTCGGGCAGCATCGTCACGTGGATCTGCAGCGGTTCGCCGACCACCGGACGCCCGCCCAGGCCGAACTTCAGGCTGATCGGCGGACCCGGCCCCCCGGGACTGGCCGCATTGACCAGGTCCGCGTCGCCGCCGGCGGCCGCGGCCTGCGCGGCGGCGGTGGCCCTGAGTTCCTCCTGGTGCCGGGCCCGCTCGGCACGGGCCTTTTCGGACGACTGGCCGCAGCCGAGCAGCAACGCGGCTGCGCCCAGCGCCACCGCGATCCGGAAAGCATCAGACCCGCACGTCGGCATGTGGCAAGCCATTCCTCCTGCGCGCGACATTAACATAGTGCCGCACCGTCGCCCGTGAGCATCGGCGGATCGTCGAGTACTTCGCACTGCTGCATCAGGTCCCCGACGTAGCCTTCCCAGAATCGCTCCTGGCCCGCCCACGGAAAGGCGCGCGGAAACGCCGGGTCGGACCAGCGCTCGGCGATCCACGCCGCGTGATTGAGCATGCGCACCGCGCGCAGCGGCTCGATC
>CAWIQV010000021.1:0-32774 GCA_963838275.1 uncultured Gammaproteobacteria bacterium
GACAGCGGGATCGTGCACAGGCACCAGTCGGCGCGTGCGGTGGCGGTTGACCCGGCCCGCTCCGTGTCCTCAAAGCTGACCGTGACCCCTTGCGCGTCCTGACGGATGGCGGTCACCCTGGCGTGGTAGCGGATCAGGGACCCGAGCTCGCGGCCGAAGGCCTCGCCGATCCGGCCCATGCCGCCCACCGGCTGGAACAGCGCCGTCTGCATGTCGAACACATCACCGGTCGGGATGCCCTGCCAGAGCCGCGAATCCAGCAGGTCCGCGAGTCCGACCGGCTCCGAGGGCACGGGACGGGCCGAGAGACCGCCACCCGGGTTCTTGAGGTAGCCGCGCCGGTCGCTGCTCGCCTCGCTCGCGACATAGCGATACTCCCGGTCGAGCGCACCCCAGTCGCGCAGGGATTCGAGCAGCTTCTCCTGGTCCTCCTTGCTGACCGCCGCATCCAGCGCGCTCTGTCGCGTCGCCTTCGCCAGCAGCTCGGCCACGTGACCCTGGTAGTCGGCCTTGATCTCGCGATAGCGCTGCGGCTTGCCGCCGAAGGCCTGGCTGCTGTGCAGGTACGCGTTGTAGTTGACCTGGAAGAACGGCTCGAGCGCCACGCCGAGCCGCTTGCAGTACCCGAGGATGCCGTGGTGGTGATACGGGATGCGCCATGGACCCGGGTTGAGGTACAGCCCCTCATCGAACTCGCAGTGCTGCGTGAATCCGCCCAGCTCCGTATAGGTGTCGCCACCGCGCAGACTCCAGTTGCGGCCGCCCGGTCGGCCGTTGTACTCCAGCACCTGGACCCGGTAGCCGGCATTGCGCAGTTCATAGGCCGCGGCCATGCCGGCGATGCCGGCACCGAGGATGATCACCGAGGCGCCCGGTGGCGTTCCCTGCAGGTCGACCGGCCCCCGGTAGGGAGATTCCGCGGCCAGGCCCAGGCCGCTCATGGCCTGGTACATCGCGGCGCTGCCCGCCGTGATCCCGATCATCCGCAGCAGGCTGCGGCGGCTCAGCGCCGGGCCCGCGAGGCCTGAATCCACCAATTCGCCTGTCGTCACTTCCCGTCCGCCTTCACTTCGCCCGCTTCACGGCGATGAACTCGATTTCCAGCAGCGGCCCGTCGGCAGCCAGGGCCGCGACCTTGAACGCGGCGCGCGCCGGCTTGTGCGGCTGGGTCGGCGTCCCGAAGCGCGTCAGCCACACCTTGTTCATGCCGGCGAAGTCCATGCCGCCGCCCCTGGCCGGGTCGGGCGCCATGAAGACGTGCGCCTGGACGACGTCGCCGAAGTCCAGTCCCGCCTTGGCCATCGTCGCCTTGAGGCTGTCCAGCACCGATGCCGTCTGGTACGCGATATCGCCCCAGTCGGCCGGTTTGCCATTCGCAGCCGGCGTCTTCGGTGCGGCGATCGATCCACTGATGTAGTAGGTCGTGTAGCCCGGCGGCACCGCGACCAGCGCGGCAAATGGCGCGCTCGCCGCGGCCTCCGGGAACCGCACCACGTCCCTGGCGCGAGCCGGCGCGGACCCGGCCAGCAATCCCAGCATCGCGAGCACTCTCCACTGCTTCATTGCGCTTCCTCGCTGAACACCAGAGCCCATGCAGTAACCGTACCGCCGCGACCGGGCGCGATCCTTCGGCTCCGGCTCTTCTGCGCATCGTGATGGAGCGGGCAGTCGATCCACGCCTGGCCAACGTGATGCATTGGTCGAAAACCACGGCAATCTGCACTTCCGGCGAAGCTCCAGCGTGGTGCGCCGCCTCGCCTCGCCGATCCCACACCGAGTCGAGTTTGGCGCGCCGTGTGCGACGCCGTCGCGCGCCGCGGTCAGCATGCTCGCCCCAAGTTGATACGGGCGCGCTCGAAGATGGTTCGAACGTCTGCACAGTCGAATGTCATTCCGCTGCAGCACGCGCGCGCGCCGCACCGATTTATCGCAGCACTTTCGCTGGACGGTTGCGCTCACGCTGCATCGACAGCGGCGACGCAGAGTGACGACAGCGATCAAATCACTGCAAATGCAGGGCTTTCCTGCACGCGATGCCCGCTACGGGCAGCGCCCACCGACCGCGACTCGCCGCAGAGCGCTTCAACTTGGCAGATTTGTTGCAACCATCGCTCTCATGCTGCGAGCCACGCGCGCCATCGCGTGCTCGCAATGCCCAGCCGGCCGTCCGGATGGAGAGCAGTGATGGGCCGATCGAACCGGGCGCGTCGAGGATCTCCATTCGTGGCGGGCTTCTTGCCAACAATTCAGGGAGACCCTTCACATGTCACGCAATCCATATACGACCGCACCCGCCACCACGGTCATGGCCGCGGTGGTGCTCGCTCTGGCCGCATCGGGCGCCCGGGCGCAGACCGCGACGGTTGCGGCCGCCGACACCGCGGCCGCCACGCCAGCGGACACCTCGGGCCTGGCCGAGGTGATCGTCACGGGCACGCGCCAGTCCGGAGTGGTCGCGGCCGATAGCGCGGCGCCGATCCAGATCGTCAGTTCGGAGGAGCTGCTGGCCTCCGGCAAGGCCGACGTGATGTCGGCGCTGCAGAACCTGGTGCCCTCGTTTGTCGTGCAGGCATTCGGCGGTGACCTGGCCAACCAGACGGTCCAGGCAAAGCTGCGCGGCTTGAGCCCGAACGACGTGCTGATCCTGGTCAACGGCAAGCGCCGCCACACGACGGCCAACGTCGCACTGCTGCAGAGCGCCTTCCAGGGCGGCGCGGCCGCCGATCTGTCGTTCATTCCGCTGGCCGCGATCGATCACGTCGAGGTGCTGACCGAAGGTGCCGCGGCCCAGTACGGCTCGGATGCGCTCGCGGGGGTCATCAACATCATCCTGAAGAAGAATTCCTCCGGCGCCACCGTCAACGGGCTGCGCGGCGGCTACTTCGACGGCGGCGGCAACACCACCGATGTCGATGGCAACGCGGGCTTCGCGCCGATGGACGACGCCTATTTCAACATCACGGCCGAGGACAAGAATCACGCCCACTCCCAGCGAGGCGCCATCGACGAGCGGGTCATCAATCCCGCGAACATCAATACCTACCCGGATTCCAACGAAGTGCTGCTGCCCGGCTACCCGTACCTGAACATGATCCAGGGTGATGCCGAACAGCATCTGAAGCTGGCTTCCTTCAACTCGGGGTTCACCTTCCCGGGCGGCGTCGAGTTCTACGGCTTCGGCACCTACGGCCAGAAGGAGGCCAATTCGTACGAGAACTACCGGCCGCCGACCAAGGCCGCCTACGTCGATCCCGTGACCAAGGAGACCAGCTACCTGTACCCGAACGGCTACAACCCGCAGGAGCAGCTGGTCGAGGATGATTACCAGATCACTGCGGGATTCAAGGGCGAGATTGCCGCGTGGAACTGGGATCTGGCCAGCGCCTATGGCGAGGACCACGAGGTCATCAATACGATCGACGCGGCCAACAACGCCCTCTATGCCGCCACCGGCGCGTCACCGACCAATTTCCACGACGGCAACTTCATCACCACGCAATCGACCACGACGCTGGACGTCGACCGGGATTTCGACGTCGGCATGGCCGGTCCGCTCAACGTCGCGTTCGGTGCTGAATTCCGCCACGAGACCTACCAGATCACCCCTGGCGACCCGGACTCCTACCTCTACAGCGGTGCGGCCTCGTTCATCGGCTACTCGCCGCTGAACGCGATCGACAAGGGCCGGACCAACGAGGCCGTGTATGTCGATCTGGCCGGCAAGCCGATCGACGCCCTGCGCGTGGACGTGGCCGGCCGCTTCGAGCACTACAGCGACTTCGGCAGCACCGAGATCGGCAAATTGACCGCCCGCTATGACTTCGCACCGGCATTCGCGATTCGCGGGACGGTGAGCACCGGCTTTCGTGCCCCGACGCTGGCCGAGGAGTACTACAACGGCATCAACGTCGGCCCGACCTCGGCCTTCGGGCAACTGGCGCCGAACGGCCCCGGTGCCTCGGTGCTGGGCCTGGGTGACGGCCTGAAGCCGGAGAAATCGGACAATTACAGCCTGGGCTTCGTGTTCCGTCCCCTGCCGGGCCTGACCGCGACCCTCGACATCTACGACATCGAAGTCCGCGACCGGATTGTCGGCACCGGCAACGTCAACGGCCTGATCAACGGCAATGTCGTGGCGGGCGCCGGCAACATCACTACCGCCCTGCTGGGTGCCGATCCGACGCTGTGCACGCAGGCGATTTCCAACGTGAACGGCTGCACCGATATCGTCACGGACGACGGCATCAACCTGTTCGCCAACGGCATCAACACCCGCACCAGGGGCGCGGACTTCACCTTGAACTATCCGACGGATTTCGGCGTCGCCGGGCACGTGGACTGGTCGATCGCCGCGACCTGGAGCGAAACCTCGATCACGAGTGTGATTGCCTCGCCGGCCCAGCTCGGTGGTCAGCCGCTGTTCAACCCCACCGCGTACTCGGACCTCACCACTACGGCCCCCAGGACGGTGTTCAACTTCGGAGCGCTGTGGAACCTGGATCCGTTCTCCGTCAGCCTGCACGAGATCATCTACGGTCCATCGTCCGAATGGACCGGCGACAGCGGTGACAACAACACGCCCAACGTCGAGTATTACCTGACGCAGATTGCGACGATTTCGGTGACCAATCTGGAGCTCGGGTTGCAGGCATCGAAGGGCCTGAAGGTCGCGATCGGCGCCAACAATCTCTTCAATCGCTACCCGAACCAGATCAACGGGACCGTCCAGGGTCACGAGGATCAGTTCGTCTACGGTGACAACTCGGGGGTGGCGAAGTATCCGGCCTTCTCGCCGATCGGCATCGACGGTGGCTTCTACTACGCACGGCTCAGCTACCGCTTCTGAGATCGGACAGCCGGCGTTCCGGCAGGGCGGTGGTCGGCAGGCCACCGCCCTGCTTCTTGGCGCGACCCGGCCATGGCACACTCCGACGATGCCCTACCCGCTCCGCGTTGCGCTGCGCTCCGATCTCATCGCGCTGCGAGGCCTGATCGAACGGTCGGCGCGCGTGCTGGGCGCGCGGGACTATCGCCCCGAGCAGGTCGAGGGCGCGTTGCGCGGCGCCTTTGGCGTGGATACCCAGCTGATCGATGATGGCACCTATTTCGTCGCCACCGATGGCGACCGGCTCGTCGGCTGCGGCGGCTGGAGCTATCGGCGCACCCTGTTCGGAGGCGATGCGCGACCGGAGCGTGACTCCGCGCTGCTCGATCCGCGGGTCGATGCCGCCAGGATCCGCGCCTTCTTCGTGGATCCCGATCATGCCCGCCAGGGAATAGGTCGCGCGCTGCTCGAACGCTGCGAGCACGAGGCGCGCGCACGCGGCTTCTCGCGCCTCGAGCTCATGGGCACGCTGCCCGGCGTGCGGCTGTACGAGGCCCTCGGATTCAGCCGCGCCGCGCTGGTGCGCTACCCCGTGGGCCCGGGTGTGAGCATCGAGTTCGTACCGATGCACAAGACGCTCGCTCCTGATTCTCTGGCTCAGGGTTAGGCTCAAAGAGCCTGAATCATGGCGGATTTTGTCTCGAACTCCTGGACGTCGTGCCTTGCCATGCCCTAGGAACGCTGTGGGCGCGATATGATGGATACGGGGCGCGGGGGCGTTCCGGATCCGATAATTCGGCACACTCGTCATTACAACTACAAGGAGATCTGACATGGCACACCGCTGGACTCGACGCGACTTCGTCGCCGGCATGGGCGCGATCGCGCCGACCCTCACGCTGGCGCAGGCCCAGGCGCCGGCGGCCAGGGCCGCCATCGCCGCACCTCCCAGCGTGATCACCAGTCCACCGCGTCAATGGGACGCGTCCGCGCCGCCGGAGATCTATCCCGATCCGGATATCGTGATCGTCGATCGGCGCTTCAACGACTACCTCGTCGGACTGTCCGCGATCCATCGCCTGAAGACCGGCTTCCAGTGGGCCGAGGGGCCGGCGTGGAATGCCGAGGGCAATTACGTCGTGTTCAGCGACATCAAGGCCAACATCCAGCATCGCTATATCTGGGAGACCGGCGAAGTCACGCCGTTCCGCAATCCGTCGTTCAACAGCAACGGCAACAGCTTCGATTTCCAGGGTCGGCAGATTTCCTGCCAGGGCTACTTTCGGCGCGTGGTGCGCTGGGAACTCGACGGTTCGATGAAGCTCATAGCCGACGCCTACGACGGCAAGCTGCTGAACTCGCCGAACGATCTGGCGCCGCACCCGGACGGCAGTATCTGGTTCACCGATCCGCCGTATGGCACCAGCTTGAGCGAAGGGCACCCGGATGTCACCGGCGGTCCCGGCAATCCCAATGGGGTCTACGATCCTGCCGTCGGCGATATCGGGGTCGGGCTCATCGGCCGGATGAAGCGCGAAGCGCCGGTCGCGACCTACCGCTGGGATCCGAGCGGCCGGCTCGATCGCGTGGTGCCGTTCGAGCAGGCGCCGACACCGAACGGCATCTGCTTCTCCCCCGACTACAAGGTGCTGTACCTGATCAATGCCGGCAAGGTGTTCGCCTTCGACGTCAAGGATGGCAAGGTCGCCAATATGCGCGTATTCACCGACTGCATGGTCGACGGGGTGCATTGCGGTCCCGACGGCATGCGCGCCGATCGCGCCGGCAATCTCTGGGTGAGCTCCAACGCCCCGCTCGGCTATAGCGGCGTGACCGTCTGGAGCGCGGCTGGCGAACTGCAGGGTCGCATCCGCCTGCCCGAGGCCTGTGCCAACCTCTGCTTCGCCGGACCGAAGCGCGACTGGCTGTTCATGTGTGCCAGCCAGTCGGTCTACATGCTGCGGGTGAACATCCAGGGAGCGAGTCCGGGATGAGCACGCAGCTGCAACGGTGCGCGATGGCGGGGATGCTGGCGCTGGCCGCTGCCGCCGTGGCCGACGGCACGCCGCGCCCCTACACGGTGCTGAAGACCGCGCGGGTCGGCGGCGAGGGCGGCTATGACTATGTGTTCGCCGACGTCCAGGCCCGACGGCTGTACATTCCGCGCAATGGACCGGCCGGTCGCCTCACGGTCTTCAATCTGGACACCCTCGAGCCCGTCGGCTCGATCGCGAATGTCAGCGCGGGCGGCGCCACCGTCGACCCCGCCAGTCACCACGGCTTCTCGACGACCAGGCCCATTACGATGTGGGACGCGAAGACGCTGACGGTGCTGAAGACCATCGACGTCGATGGCCGCCCCGACGGCATCCTGTGCGATTCCTACAACCGGCGGGTGTGGATCCTGAGCCACGTGCCGCCTTTTGCGACCGTCATCGACGCGAAGCAGGGCACGGTCGTCGGAACGCTGGACCTGGGCGGCGCGCCCGAACAGGCCGTCAGCGACGGCAAGGGCACGATCTATGTGAACATCTCCGACAAGGCAAACATCGCCGTGGTCGATGCGAAGTCCATGACCGTGAAGGCGCACTACGACCTGAGTTCCAGGGGCAGCGGCGGCAGCGGGCTCGCGTACGATGCCAGGCACCACATCCTGTTTGCGTATTACCGCCAGCCCACCCCGACCGTCGTGATCCTGGACGCCCGTAACGGCAACGTGATCACCACGCTGCCGACCGGCGTGGGCGTCGACACGGTGGCGTTCAATCCCGCCACCCAGGAAGCCATCAGCGCGGAGAATGGCGGGACGATGACTATCATCAGGGAGAGCACTTCGACCCGCTTCGAAGTCGAGCAGACGCTGCCGACGAAGACCGGCGCCAAGACCCTGGCCCTGGACACCCGGACCAGTCACCTGCTGACGATGGCGGCCGAGTACGGACCGCCGGCGCCGGATGCGCCGCCCGGGCCCGCGGGACGTCCGGCCCGTGGCCCGATGGTTCCGGATTCCTTCTCCATCCTGATGGTCGGTCGCTAGAGCCCACGCTCGACTGTTGCGCCGCGCCACGTCGATTCCGTGACCCCTCGCACGCAAAGCGGGTGACGGTGCACGGGCCCGCCGGTCGATAGCTGCGTAGCATAGGAGGATCTTCAAAAGGCTACGCGGGTGCCACTGCAACGCATCAAGAGCCTCCCGGACTCGGTGTACCTGCAGGAACTGGGAACGGGGGACGTCGGGCTTCGCTTTGGAGCGGATCTCGAACCGCAATACCTGCTGCAGCACCTGCAGCGCGTGCAACTGCGCGTCCGGGTCTGGTTCACGTTCATCGCCGCGCTCAATCTCGGCTACTCGGCGGCGAACCTCGCGCTGGCGCTGTTCTCGCATGCCGCCGACCGCCCGCCGGTGGCCGGTGTGGTGATTCACATCCTGTTGTCGACACCGCTGGCGCTGACGATGTTCTGGCTGGCATGGAGCCGGTCCTACCTGCAGCGCTACGTAGCATGGTCGCGCATCATCGTGCCGCTCTACGGCATCGTGTCCGGGTTCTTTGTCGCCGAGGCGATGACTTCGGGTCGTCTGGACGAGCTCACGAGCATGGTGATGTTCGTCGTCGCCCCCTACTTCTTTGCCGGACTCCAGTTTCGCAATGCGCTGTTCGTCAATGCGGTGACGGTACTGTCCTTCAGCATCGCGGCGTGGTTCATGGGAATGGCCGACGGGGAATTCCTGAAGTCGCTGGTGACCCTGGCGATCACGTCCGTGCTGTGCGCGCTCGTCTGTCGGGACGCCGAGCGCATGGGCCGCCGCAGTTTCCTCGAGACCGCCCTGCTCGCGGAATACGGCACGCGCGACGGCCTCTCCGGACTGATGAACCGGGCGGCCTTCGACGACCACCTGCTGCGCGTCTGGCAGCAGGCCCTGCGTGATGAACGCACGCTGGCGCTGCTGATGGTCGACATCGATCATTTCAAGGCCTACAACGATACCCACGGGCATCAGGCGGGCGACGGAGCGCTGCGCGCCGTGGCGCAGGTCCTGAAGGGATTCGCACGCCGGCCGCTCGATACGGCCGCCCGCTACGGCGGCGAGGAATTCATCATCGTGCTGTACGATCTGCCTCGCGCCAGCGTCGAGGCGATTGCCGAGCAGGTGCGCGCAGCGGTGGAAAGCTCCGGCAGCGCTGGCGGTGACGGCGCCGCCCGCAGATCCCATACCGTCAGCATCGGCGTCGGGTATGTGATGCCGATGATGGATCGCACTCCGGAAGGCGCGATCCAGCTGGCCGACCAGGCGCTGTACGAAGCCAAGCGCTCCGGTCGCAACCAGGTCGTACTGAAGGGAGTCGACGAGTTTCACGCGCTCACGACCGGCTCGTTCCGCACCGGGGCCGGCTCCGCGTAGCAACGGGTCATATCGTGGCGCGCAATGCTACGATGGGCGGATGAGTTCAGCCGCGAGTCGCCGGCACGTGCTGTTCGCCAGCATGATCGGCACCACCATCGAGTTCTTCGACTTCTACATCTACGCCACGGCGGCGGTGCTGGTGTTTCCGCGCCTGTTCTTCAAGGCGGGGGACCCGGCCACGGCCACGCTGCAGTCGCTCGCGACCTTTGCACTCGCATTCTTCGCACGACCCGTGGGCTCGGCGCTGTTCGGGCATTTCGGCGACCGCATCGGGCGCAAGGCGACACTGGTGGCGGCGTTGCTGACGATGGGACTCTCGACGATCCTGATCGGCCTGCTGCCGACCTATGCCACCATCGGCATTCTCGCGCCGCTGCTGCTCGCCCTCTGCCGCTTCGGTCAGGGCCTGGGCCTCGGCGGCGAATGGGGTGGTGCCGTGCTGCTGGCCACCGAGAATGCGCCTCCCGGCCGGAGCGCCTGGTACGGGATGTTTCCCCAGCTCGGGGCTCCGGTCGGCTTCCTGTGCTCCACCGGGGTGTTCCTGCTGCTGACCGATCGGCTGTCCGAATCGGAACTGTTCGCCTACGGCTGGCGCCTGCCATTCCTCGGCAGTGCGCTGCTCGTGTTCGTCGGCCTGTACGTGCGCCTCCGTCTCACCGAGACCCCGGCGTTCCAGCGGGCGATCGAGAACAACGAGCGGGTGCGCGTACCGATGCTGACGCTGTGGGCGCGGCACGGGCCGGTGGTACTGCTCGGCACTTTTGCCGCGGTCGCGACCTTCGTGCTGTTCTACCTGATGACCGTGTTCTCGCTGAGCTGGGCCACGTCGGCGCTCGGCTACACGCGCCGCGACTTTCTGGTGCTGCAGATGGTCGGGGTGCTGTTCTTCGCTCTGGCAATTCCGGTCTCGGCGGCCATCGCCGACCGGTACGGGCAGTACCGGATGCTGATCACCGCCACGCTCGGCATCATCGTGTTCGGACTGGCATTCGCGCCGCTGTTCGGCTCGGGCAGCCGCCCGGCCGTGCTGGCTTTTCTCGCGCTCGGCCTCGCGCTGATGGGACTCACCTACGGTCCGCTCGGCAGCGCACTGACCGCGCTGTATCCGACCGCGGTGCGTTACACCGGCGCGTCGCTGAGCTTCAACCTCGCCGGTATCGTCGGCGCGTCGCTCGCGCCCTATCTCGCCACCTGGCTGGCCACGCACTACGGGCTCAGCTACGTGGGCTACTACCTCTGTGCGGCAGGCCTGCTGACGTTGATCGCGCTGCTATGGCTTGGATGGCGGACTCAGGGCGCCGGTACGCCCTCGACCGCGTAGGTCCGACCGACCGTCGATTTCTCCCGCAGCGGCCGCGCGGCGGCGTAGGCCGGGGAATGCCACCAGTCCTGCAGCGCCTTCATGCTCGGGAACTGCAGCACCACGATCTTGCCCTGCGGCAGCGTGGAGCCATCCACCGCCACCGGCGCGGCATCGCGCACCAGCGCATGACCGCCAAAGGGCCCCTGGGACTTGCCCGCCGCGGCGCGGTACTGGGCGAAGGTCGCCTCGTCCGTCACCTTCTCGATATTGCCGATCAGGTAGGCGGGCGTCGTGGCCGTCTGCGCATGCAGCACCTGCATCGCGGAGGCGCCGGCCAGGAACCCGATCGCACCCACCAGTGACAGCTTGATCGTACTCTTCATGGTACCTCCCCTGTTTGGCCGGGGATCATACAAGCGATGGATATCCGGAGCTACCGCGTGGTGGTTACCTGCGGTGATGCCGGCCTCGCGATGTCGTGCGCGACCGCATCGGCGAGCAGTGCGACCGTCGCCGCCATCGCCGCGACCACGGTGGAATCGGGTGCCGGGGATGCACTGCCGGCCGGAGTCACGAATACCGCCTGTCCGCGCTGCGCCGGCGCCGCGGCACCCGCTACCGTGATCGTCCAGCTGGCGCGCAGTTCGCAGCGTGCATCGCGGTCGACATCGAACGCGGAGACGTCTACCAGCACCTGGCGGGCGAGCGGGTCCGGTGGCCGCGCCGCTGCCACCCGGAAGTCCGGCAGCCGGGCGATCAGTGCTGCCGTCAGTGCGCGGGTCATGCCGGCGGACAGGCGCTCTCCCCACCTGGCGCCTGGAGTGGCCGCAAGGCCATGTGCGCCTTCCCGCAGCAGGATGTCCTCGGTGTCGAGATAGTCCGGAACCACGACGGTCTGTACCTGGACCGGAACTCCTGCAATCCCGACCGCCGGCGAGGTCGCGGATATCAGCCGCGCGTCCAGCAGGAACGTGCGCGGTGCGGGACCCGAGCTGCACGCCACTGTGAGCAGCGCCACGCCCAGGGTCGTCGACAGGACCTTTATATTCGGGGCAGCGACCTGTCGAGGCGGGGACCTGGTCATCGGAGCGGCTTTCGCATCAGGGTGCCGAGAGGATTGCGTTCCAGATCGTGCGTAAAGAGGCGCAGCGAACTCGAGCTCGCTGCCAGGTCGCGCAGCGTGCCATCCAGGTCGGTAAGCATCGGTGAACGCGGCGAGGTCAGCTCATCGAGGGACACCGCCACGGCGTCGACGTGCGCGGTCGCTTGCTGCGCGGACTTCAGCAGCTCGCTGAGCGCGTTGCCGTTGATCGTCACCTGCCGCTGGCTCTCGGCCGACAGGCTTGCGACCTGGCGCAGCGTCAGCGCCGACTGCTGCTGCAGACTCTGCACGCTCGCCGTGGCGGCCGTCAGCGTAGCCTGCAGACTCTGCGCCATCGGCGCGATCTGCGGCTCGAGCGTCGCGACCAGGTGCTGCAGGTCGCCCAGCACCTGCCGTGCCTGCACTGCGATATCCGGCAGGTTCATGTCGCGCACCTGATCCTTGAACTGCTGCAGGTCCGAGGCGATCGTCGGTATCTGCAGTGGTTCCTGACTCGAATCGACCAGTACTACCGGTGCATGCGGGTGAAAATCCAGATCGACGCTCATCTCACCGGTCACGAGGCTCTGCGAGCTGAGCTGGGCGCGAAGGCCCGCGATCACGGCGCTCTGCAGATCCGCCCGGGCACTCGCCGACGGCCCGCTGGTCCACGAGATCTTGTCGGGCTCGAGGTCGAGATAGACCTCGATGACCGGCGCGATGGCCGGTGCGTTGACACGCACCTTGATCGACGCGACCCGCCCGATCGTGACCCCCCGGAAGGTCACCGGAGAGCCGGCAGTCAATCCCGCCAGCGAATCGGTGAAGATCGCCATCACGTGTTCGGTGTGCGAGAACCAGCGCGTACCGCCGAATACCAGCGTCGCGGCCACGCCCAGCAGCATGGCACCCAGCACGAATCCGCCGACGACGGCTGGCCTGGCGGGCGTCACTGGCGGGGTTCACCGGCAGTGCCGGGGTTCATGAAGGCATGCACCAGCGGCTGCGTACACTGCGAGCGCATCATTCGCGGCGCTCCGTGCGCAATCGCCGTGCCGGACTCGGCATCGAGAAACACGCCGTCGTCGCAGGTCGCGAGCAGACTCGTCAGCTCGTGGCTGACCATGACCACGGTGACGCCGAAGCCATCGCGCAGCTGCAGTATCAGCTGGTCGAAGTGCCGCGCCGAGATCGGATCCAGTCCCGCGGAGGGCTCGTCGAGGAACAGGATGTCCGGATCCAGCGCCAGCGCGCGCGCCAGGCCGACGCGCCGCTGCATCCCGCCGCTCAGGTCCGACGGCATGCTGTCGCGGCCGGCCTCGAGACCGACCAGCGAGAGCTTGACGGCAACCAGCGCATCGATCGTCAACGGGCTGCGGGTCGTGAACATCTGCAGCGGCAGCGCGACATTCTGCGCGGCCGTCAGCGAGTTCCACAGCGCTCCGCTCTGGAACACCACGCCGAAGCGGCGGCCGCGGATCGCCCGCTGCGCTTCGGCCAGGGCCCAGTAGTCCTCCCCGTCGAACCGCACCGAGCCTGCGCTCGGCCGCAGCAGCCCGATCAGGGCACGCAGCAGCGTGCTCTTGCCGCAACCGGAGACCCCCATGATGCCGAAGATCGAGCCGCGCCGGACGTCGAACGACACGCCGTGCTGGACCGGGACGTCACCATAGCCGACCGACAGGTCGCGCACCCCCAGCACCGGTGGTGCGTCCGGCTCCGGCATGGCGCTACAGTCCCCAGACATTGGCGCAGGCGGCGAACACGGCGTCCAGCACGATCACGCCGGCGATGCCGAGCACTGCCGCCTGCGTCGCCGCGTGACCGACCTCGGTGGTGCTGCGACCGGCCGCTAGCCCCAGGCGGCACCCGGTGATGCCGATCCAGGCGCCGAAGACCACGCTCTTGCCGAGCCCGAACACGAATTCGGCGCCGGACACCGCGCTGCGCAGCTGGGCGACGAAGGCTTCGGGCGAGATCTTCAGCATCGTGACCGCCACGGCGAATCCGCCGCCGATGCCGATCGCGCTGGCGTACAGGTACAGCAGCGGCATCATGGCGCATAGCGCCGTGACCCGCGGCAGGACCAGGTAGTCGCGGATCGGAATGCCGAGCGCACGCAGCGCATCGGTCTGCTCACTGCCCTGCATCGAGGCCAGCTCGGCCGCATAAGCGCTGCCGGTACGGCCGGACATCACGATCCCGAGCATCAGGGGTGCCATCTCGCGCACCACGCCGACGCCGACGAGATCGGCGACGTAGATGGAGGCGCCGAAGCGTCGCAGCTGCACCACGCCGACGAAGGCGAGGATTCCGCCCACCATCAGGTTCACGAGCGCCACCATCGGCAGCGCGGCGATGCCGGCGTCACGCGCGTTGATGAGCAGATCGATCCCGCGTACCCGCGCCCTTCCCCGGATCCAGCTTAGCGTTCCCAGGATCTGCTCACCGAACAGGCTCACTGCGGAGCTCCACTGCGCGCCTTGCCGTGTGGCCCAGCCGCCCAGCCGTTCGAGCAGCGTACGCGGGCGCGCGGTGGCGGCGGCCGCGGTGGCGGTGGCGGGCTGCACCGCCAGCAGCTTGAGCAGCTCGCGGCTCACGCCCGGTAGCGCGCTCTCGTCGATGGCCAGCGCGTGCTGCGCCGCCCGCTGCCGCAGCATCGAGACGAACATCAGCAGTGAGCTGTTCCAGCGCATCGGTTCGGTCACGCGCAGCGCCAGCGCCTGCAGTCCGTCAGCCTCGATGACCCTGCCCGCGAGCTCCGCCTGGTCGATGGCGTCCAGTCCGGTCCAGTCACCGGTCAGCGTCAGTACCGCCGTCCCGCCCTCGATTCGTGCCTGCCAGCCAGCAGCGATGGATGGCCTGCCGTCGCGCATCACGGCGCGGCGATGTGCCAGTCGGAGTCCGGGTCGTACGCCGTGATCTGGCTCGCAACACGTGCCGTGGCGGATCCGAGATTGCTCTCGAACACGATGCCCTGGTCGTTGACGATGAAGCTCATGATTCCCGAATCGCCGTGGATCGCCGGATAGGCGAGCAGCGCGAATCCGCCAGTCATCCTGCCGTTGACGACATAGCTTCTGGCGCCTCCTGGTGCATGGGGGCCCTGCGACGTGAGGATGCGGAAGTAATAGCCGTAATAGGGTCGCGCAGCGGCGCGCTCGGATACGGGCTCGCCGGCCCCGTAGCCACGGGCCTGCGCCTGCGCGACCAGCGGTCCGAGTGGACTGACGGGCTGGCCGGGCTCCGCCGGCCAGTACAACCCGTCATGCTGATCGCGCGTACTCACGAAGCGCTGGGCGTATTGGCCTGAACCGGCGACCTCGAGCGCGAGGTATTCACGCTGCGCGACGACATAGGCCCTGCAGACGGCGATGACCGCCAGCTCGTTGCGGCCGATGCGCCGATCGAGGATTTCCTGTTTGCCGGCGCGCGTATCGAAGCGCCATCCGCCAGGGCCGTCCGTCAGCGGGATCGGCAGTGGCCACTCTTCGGTGCCGACGATCAATACCGCCTTGTTCGTGCCTTCGTGCTCGATGCGGTGCCCCGCATCGTAGGCCGCGACGAATCGTGCGCGATTCTGGTGATCGGCGACCGGATCACCGGACTGGATCAGCCGGGCGCCGGCAGCCCCCAGTAGCGCGAGCAGTTGCGTGCGATCGTCGGCGCGACTGGCGCTTACCAGCGCATCGACCGCAGCTTCGGGCGTCGCAAAGTGCTGCTGCATGCTGGAGCTGGCGGGCGCAGTACTGGCAGGCGCGGGCTGCGCGGCGGCAACCACGCTTTCGGCCGCGAGCACGGACACGAGGAGGATCAGCGACCGAGCGAGCTGCATTGCCATCGTGCCTCCCTAACGCCGCTCGCCGCCACGTCCGCCGCCACCACCGCGCGCACCGCCACCGCCACCGCCGCCACCGCCGCGGGCGGCAGGCGCGGTCGGTGCGGCACGGCTGAATGCGCCGCGCGCCGAGTCCTGGTGGACCTGTGACCCGCGACTCATGGATTCAAAGGCCGGTGGCGGCGTGCGAACACCGGAGCCCATCGATCTTTCCGGCAACGCCGGCGCCACCCGCGACTCCGGCGCAGCCCGCGACTCCGTCCGGCCGCCCCGATCGCCCGGCACGGCGGTCGGGAAGCCGCGCACCTCGCGCCGTGCGGCATCGGATTGGGCCTGGAAGCGTACGCTCAGCCCGGCATTGCGGTAGGGCACGCCGCCGCGATGCGCCGGGTCATGGGCCCATGGGCCCGCGCGAAAGCCGCCATAGCCGCCAGCCACGCTGAATGCGTGGTGCCGCCAATCCCAGCGGTCCCAGCCCCAAAACGGGCCAAGGATCGGCAGCCCGAGTCCAAACCCGAGCCATAGGCCGGCGCCGATGACGATCCCTGCCGGCGGCGCGAAAAAGAACGGCGGATACTCGGCCCAGGCCCACGGACCGAAGATCACGCCCGGGTCGTAGTACGGCACGTAGACCACGTCCGGATCGGCGGGCTGGATTTCGATCTGCTGATCCTCGCTCGCCACCGTCTGCTGCGCAGTGGACTTCAACGCGCCCGCCGCCGTGGCCCTGCGGCGCAGCCGCTGGATCGAGTCCATCACCGGACCCTGCTGCGCCAGAAAGGCGTCCCCGATCCGTTCGGTCCATTCCAGGTTGCCGTCCATCATCTGCAGGACCTGCGGAAACGGCACCAGCGACTTGACGCTCTGGTCCCAGCTCTGCTGCGCGAGCGCCGCGCCGAGCGCATCACCCTGGAGCGCCGCGTTGGCGGGGTCCTGCAGCCAGCGATGCGCTTCGACGACTTCCAGCGGATAGGTCGATGCCGCGAGTATCTGTCCGAGCAGCGGATCCGGGTACAGCGCGATCGGTGCGGTAAGCTGGTCGAGCTGGCCTTCGCTGAGCGCGGAGTTGGCGGGATCCACCGGTGCGGGCTGCGCCGTAGGCGCCTCCGGCGATTGCGCCGCCGCGACACCGACACCCGTCAGTCCGAGGATGCCGGCCAGGCACGCCGCAATGTGAACCAACCGATCCATGAATGACTCGAACCTGAATGCTGTGATCCGGCAAGGCTAGTTCCGGTGCAGTGCACCGGTCGGTGCGATGGCGCACAGAGCGGGGGACCGGGCAACGTGGGACACCGTACGGTGCCATCGGCTCCCGCCTGCTATCAATGCAACATGGGTCGTTGGGTGGAATCTGGGACGACGCTTGCTTTGACTCAGGAGGCAGCGATGAATAGGGACCAACTGTGGGGCCGACTCGGCGAGGCCAGCGCCAGGGCCAGGGAATGGGCCGGTGCGTTGCTTGGCAATCGCGCGATGATCCTGCAGGCCAGGATTGATGTCGCGCAGCGCCGGGCACAGTCTGCCTTTGGCGACGCGAAGTCGGCAGTGCTGGGCCGGCGCGTCATGAACCCGCGCACTCGACTCATTCGCTAGGGCCGGAGATGGGCGCGCTCAGTGGGGAACTTGACCCCTGATCGCGTTGACCCGCGCGCTGCAGCGGATGCGGCCACTGGCATCGGCCGGGAGGCGTGAGCGCATCCGCGCCTGCAGCAGCGACAGGTCCGCCGGTGCCAGCGCAGCGAGCCTGGCGCGCAGGCTCGGTCCTCCGAGGATCGTGCTCCAGTAGTCGTCGAAATCCGTGAAGGTGCGCTCGACGGTGATCTCCCGGATTGCGATGGCCTCCAGCCCCGCAAGCGCCCAGAGTTGCTGCAGCACGTCGATTCGGGAGGCGTCCTGGCTGGGTGGCATTGGCACATCGACGCCGAGCGCCCGCATTTCGGCCCGCAATGCTTCGTAGGGAAATCCACCACCGGCCATGTCCCACGAGTAGGCGGCGACGATGCCGCCGGGGCGGACCACGCGTGCCATTTCAGCGACACCCACGGCCGGTTCGGGAACGAAGAAGATCACCAATGGCATGACCGCCGCGTCAAATGCGTCCACCGGGAACGGCAGCGCCATCGCATCACCGACCTGAAAACGGACATTGGGCCCACCGCAGCGCGTGCGCGCATGGGCCAGCTGGGCTTCCGCGGGGTCGATCCCGTGGACGGACCGTGGTGCGCAGCGATCCACGATCAATTCGCTGAAGGCGCCACCGCCGCAGCCCACGTCGAGCCACCGCCACCCTGGGGCCGGGGCCAGCCAGTGGAGAAAGCTCTCCCCCGCGGGCTGGCTCCATTTTCCCATGTAGCGCTCATACGCAGCGGCATCATCGAAGCGGATGGCATTGCTTTCCAAACGACGCCCGCTACTTTGGCGTCACGCGCCACAGGGTCCCGGGATTCGCGTCTTCGATCATCCACAGCGCGCCATCGGGAGCGACCTCCACGTCGCGAATGCGATGGCCGACATCCCAGCGCTCGGCCGGCGTGGCGCCGCCCTTGCCATCGAACTTGATGCGGCTGAGACTCTTGGTCGCCATGCCGCTCACCAGCGCGGAACCCTGCCACTTCCCGAATAGGCTGCTGAGCCAGGGCGCCCGCCACTGTCGGAACAGCTTGCCCGTATAGAAGGTCAGATTGCCCGGCGCAATGACAGGCGTCCAGTAGATCACGGGCTTCGTCAGGTCCGGGCGGGTGTCAGGACTCGGGATCGGCACACCGTCGTAGTTCACTGCATAGGAGACCAGCGGCCAGCCGTAATTCCTGCCGGGCTCGATCAGGTTCAACTCATCCCCGCCCCTGGGACCATGCTCGAGCTCCCACAGCCGGCCGTCGGGCGCGAAGGCCAGGCCATAGGGCGTGCGATGCCCCACGCTCCAGGTCTCTGCCGGCGTCAGATTCGGTCCGGGGAAGGTATAGGTCCTGACGACCGGTGCGCTCTTGGCTGCCTCCGTATCCTTCGGCGGTTCGATGACATCGACTGTGGACGCGCCAGTCTTGCCGGCCATCGGGTTGCCCGGGGCTGGCTTCCCATCCAGCGTCAGGTGCAGGATCTTGCCGAGCGGCTGATTGGGATCCTGCGCCGGCGTCATGCGCTGGCGATCGCCGGAGCTCAGGAACAGCGACTTCCCATCCGGCGCAAACGCGACCGCGGCACCGAACTGACCGCCCTTGCCGCGCTCGCCATCGCGCCAGATCACTTCGAGACCTTCCAGCCGGGCACTGCCGTTGGCAGTCACCAGCCGCGCACGCGCCAGCGCGAGACTGGAACCGTCATCGCCCGGCTCCGAGTAGGTGAGATAGATGGAGTGATCGCTGGCGTAGTGCGGAGATGTATAGACCCCCAGCATGCCGCCCTGGCCGCCATACAGCACATCGGGGATGTTGGCGACCGGAGTCTGCGCGCCTTGCTGCGTGACCAGCCACAGGCCGCCGACCTTCTCGGTGATCAGCATGTTCCCGTCCGGCAGAAAGGCGATGCGCCACGGCAGCCTGAAAGTGGCCACCGGAGTCATCGTGAAGGGCAGGCTCGCCTCTGGCGCCAGCGCTCCTGCGTTGATCTGCGCATCCACGCGGGTCGCCGTCGCGGCCAGCAGCATCGCGGCCATCACCAGTTTCGACATGTTTCCCTCCGGGTCGTTTTATTGGACGCTCGCTATTGCGGCAGCGGCATCGCCGCTCCGCAACCGGCCGCATGATATACGAATGCGCATAACGGTTCCGAGCCAGGGCTTCACGCCGTGATGACCGGCAGGCCGGCAGCCTTCCAGGCGGCAATGCCGCCTCCCAGGTGCGCGGCGCTCGGCTGCCCGGCTGCCAGGCGCCGCTCCGCAGCCGTCAACGACCGTTTGCCGCTGCCGCAGTGGAACACGACGCGACGGGCTCCGTCCTCCGGAATCTGCGCCGCATCGAAAGTAGACAGCGGAAACAGCAGCGCGCCGGGAATGCGCTCGGCGCCGTACTCGACCGGCTCGCGTACGTCGATGAGCAGGATTTGGCCGGCCTTGAGCAGCCGCGCGACTTCGCCCGGCGCCAGCGTCTGGATAGCATCACTTGGCTGATTCATGGTCGCATTCTCCCAGTGGATCCGGTTCCTGCCGCACGCTGCGATCCGGCCCCGCGCGCGGGCGTTCAGGATTTCGCCTGTAGCCGATTGATCCCCAGTGCCTTGAGCATGAATCGCTCGTACACCGGTTCGGACGTAACGTGCTTCATCTTGTAGAGGAAGTATTTCTCAAAGGCAATCTTGACCCAATGCACCCAGCGGCTCTTGCGGAACCAGGTGACGTTGCGCGGCGGAATCTGCGGCAGCGCCACGAAGGCCGCGCCGGTGTTGCCCATATCGGCCAGGCAGATCGCGTCCCACGACCGGCGCGCTGGCACCAGCCCCGAGTATTGCGATATGAGCCATGGTCCTCGCCCCCGTAGTTCCTGCGTGTGTGAAGATCAGGGTGCGGCGGCGCCAGCGAGGCGCGCGTCGACCTGTGCAAGATCGGTCGCAGTCAGCTCCCCCGCCGCGGCCTTGAGTGTCAGGCCCGCGAGCAGCCAGTCGCCCTGCGCACGTCGGAAATCGGCGCCAGAGCGCTGGAAGTCGGCCTCCGCGGCGAGCAGTTCCAGCGTGGTGCGTTCACCGATCTGCGCACCGAGCCGCGTGGCATCCAGCCGGCTTTGCGCCGAGGCCCGCAGCCGCTGCAGCGCCTGCACCCGTGCGGCAGCCGTGGTGAGGGCGAGCCAGGCCGCACGGGTCTGCTGCCGCAGCTGCAGCACCGCCGTGTCGCGTGCAGCCTCTGCCGCCCGCACCAGGGCCTGCGCCTCATGCCGCTGCGCGGTGCGCAGTCCGCCCGTGAACAGCGGAATCGAGGCCTGGATCCCGATCGTTGCATCCGTTCCAGCGATGTCTGCGATACCAGACTGCCCATTGCCGTGCAGGTAATCCTCGCCCAGCTGCGCGACCAGGCTCACGCGGGGCGAACCCAGCGCGTCGTAGCGATTCACCTGCGACGCTGCGGCCGACACCTGCAGTTCCCGCATGGCCAGCTGTGGACTGTCAGCGAGCGCCTGCTGTGTCCAGGTCTCCAGGGCCTCGGGTGCCGGCAGGTCGGCCGTGGCTGCCTCCGGAACCGTCGTGAGTTCGACGGCATCCAGACCGGTCAGATCGCTGAAGGCGGCTTCCGCGAGACTGACCGCGGCGCGCGCATCGAGCACCTGCACGTCGATCGCATCGGCGCTGGCCTGCGCTTCGCGCGCGTCGGTCGAGGGAATGTCCCCCGCCTCGTAGCGGGCCTGCGCTGCGCCACGGCTCTGCTCGGCCGCGGCGCGCAGATGCAGCAGGCTCTCGAGCTCGCTGCGCGCGTTGAGCACGTCGAAGTACGCACGGGCACTGCGTACCATCAGGTCCTGCTCGGCGCTGCGGTACTCCGCAGCCGCGATCCGCTCGGAGTCCTTCTGGATGGCGCCATCCGCGAATCGGCCGAGGTCAAACAGCGGCTGCTCGGCGGTGAAGGCCCAGCGTGTCGCGGTGCCGCCATGGATGCGGGTCTGGAAATCAACGCCGTTGGTGCTGCCGAAGCCCGGGGCGGCGAAGAAGGCCCCCTGGGTACGCTGGCTCATGTCGGAGAGTCCGACGCTGCCGCTGGCCGCGAGCGTCGGCATCCATAATGCGCGGCCCTGTGCGCCACGGGCGGCTCCGGCGTCACGCTGTGCCGCCGCCCCCGCCATGGTCGGATCGTGCTCCCGGGCGGCCTGCCAGGCCGCGGTCAGCGTGACCGGTCCGGCGCCACCGGCCGTCGCCCAGGCGAGCAGGAACCAGGCGGCCCCGAGCGCCTTCATCCGCGCGCCCCCCCGGGGCACGCGATGGGCCGTGAGGCAGCCGGGACGGACGGATTGCATGCGCTGGGACACCGCGGCCGGCTCAGTCGGCGCTGCGCTTCAGGCCCAGGGAGTGCAGGATGCGCTCCATCAGGCACCAGCGCGTCACGCCACTCTGCAGCAGGTTCACGCCGACGAAGGCCGTGAACCACAGCCAGTAGCTGCTCAGGAAAATCGGGCTGCCCCGGACGCCAACGCCCAGGGAGATCAGGATGAAGGTGCCGGCGACGACACGGGTGAGTTGCCAGGAAGTCATGGGAATTGCTCCGGTTCTGGTGACGCGACGGGCGCCGCGGGATGGGCTCGAGCGTAGACGGCGTAGTACAGCAACGGGATCACCACCAGCGTGAGCACGGTGGAGACCAGGATGCCGAAGATCAGCGAGATCGCGAGACCGTTGAAGATCGGGTCATCGAGGATGAAGCAGGCGCCGAGCATCGCGGCGAGCGCCGTCAGCACGATCGGCTGCGCGCGCGTCGCCGCCGAGCGGATCACCGCATCGCGAAGGTCCGCGCCGGCGGCCACGCTGCAGGTTGATGAAGTCCACCAGCAGGATCGAGTTGCGCACGATGATGCCGGCCAGCGCGATCATGCCGATCATGGACGTGGCCGTGAATTGCGCCCGCAGCAGCGCGTGACCCGGCATCACGCCGATGATCGTCAGCGGGATCGGCGCCATGATGATCAGCGGCGTCAGGTACGAGCCGAACTGCGCCACCACCAGCAGGTAGATCAGCACCAGGCCGACCGCGTACGCCGCGCCCATGTCGCGGAAGGTCTCATAGGTGATCTGCCACTCGCCGTCCCACTTCATGCGAGTAGCCGCGGTACGGATCGGACGGCTGGCGGACGAAGTATTCGCGCATCGCCCCGCCATCGGGCGCCCCGAGGCGCGACAGGGCGGCGCGCATTCCGAACATGCCGTACAGCGGGCTGTCGATACGCCCGGCCATGTCGCCCGTCACGTAGACCACCGGCAGCAGGTCCTTGTGATAACGCGGTTGCTCGACCGTACTGTCCTGCACCTGCACCAGCGAGCCGAGCGGGACGAGCGCGCCGTTACCGGCGCGTACGCCGAGAGTCAACGCGGCATCGAGGCTGCCGTGACTGCCATCGGGCAATTCCAGGCGTAGCGGCGCCGGGTACTTCGCTCCATCCTGCAGGAAGCTGACATCCATCCCGCTCAAGCCCGCCCGTAGCGTCTGCAGCACGTCGGCATCGGTCACACCGATGCGGGAGGCTTTCGGGCGATCCAGCGCGACGACCTGTCGCGGCGCGCTCGCGCTATAGCTGGCGTCGACGTCCACGACGTCATCCGCATGCTGGAACTGCGCGCGTACGGACTGCGCCAGCGCCAGGCGACCCCTGTCATCCGGACCGTAGATCTCGGCCACGATCGGTGCCAGTACGGGCGGACCAGGCGGTACCTCGACGACCTTGAGCGCCGCCCCGTACTGCCGTGCGATGGCGGCCAGTGCAGGACGCACGCGTTCGGCGATCACATGGCTCTGATCCGAGCGCAGGTGCCTGTCCACCAGGTTGACCTGGATGTCGCCGAGCTCCGGCCCTGCCCGCAGGTAATACTGGCGCACCAGGCCGTTGAAGTTGATCGGCGCCGCCAGCCCCGCGTAGACCTGGTAATCGTGCACCTCGGGTACCGTGGCAAGATAGCGACTCATCTGCGCCAGCGCCGCGGCCGTGGCCTCCAGCGGGGTACCGGCGGGCATGTCGACTACCAGCTGGAACTCGGATTTGTTGTCGAACGGCAGCATCTTCAGCACCACCCACTGGATTCCCGGCAGCGCCACGGCCAGCAGGATCAGCGCACCGACGCCCGCCCAGAGCTGCCGGCGGTGGCGCCGGCCGCGATCGCGGGTCGAGAAACGGCGTGAACAGGCGGCGAAACAGCGGCTCGAGGCGCGCTGCGGGACTCGCAGGCCCCTGATGCGCGCCAGCGGCCGAGCCACAGGCGCGCGAGCCAGGGCGTCAGCACGAACGCGATGGCCAGCGAAATCAGCATGCCCATGCGACGCGTTGATCGGAATTGGCGCCATGTAGGGACCCATCAGGCCGCCGACGAAGGCCATCGGCAGCAATGCGGCGATCACGGTCAGCGTCGCGAGGATGGTCGGGCCACCTACCTCGTCGACGGCCTCGGGGATGAGTTCACTCAGCGCCCGCGCGGATCCTGGCGGCAGCTGGCGGTTCAGCTGCAGGTGGCGGTGGATGTTCTCGACCACGACGATCGCGTCATCCACCAGGATGCCGATCGAGAAGATCAAGCGCGAACAGGCTCACGCGGTTCAGCGTGAAGCCCCAGGCCCAGGAGGCGAACAGCGTGGCGGTGAGGGTCAGGGCCACGGCGATGCCGACGATTCCCGCCTCGCGCCGACCCATCGCGAAGAACACCAGCGCGACGACGGATGCGGTGGCGAAGATCAGCTTCTCGATCAGCTTCAACGCCTTGTCGTTGGCGGTCTGGCCGTAGTCGCGTGTGATCGCGACGCCGACGCCCTCCGGAATGACCGTGTTGGACAGCTCCGCGATGCGTGCGCGCAGCCGCGAGGTCACGTCCACCGCGTTCTCGCCCGGCTTCTTCGTCACGGTCAGGGTCACCGCGGGGTACTCGGCCGCACCCCTGCCGGCCGTGCCGTACCAGACGTAACGCTCGGGCGGCGGCGGACCATCGCTGAGCTGCGCGACATCACGCAGGAACACCGGTCGACCGGCGCGCTCACCGACGATCAGATCGGCTACCGCGTCGGCGGTCTCGAGCATGGCGCCCCCGTCGATCGCTACGGTCTCATCGCCGCGCACGATGCTGCCCGCGGGCAAACCCGAGTTGGCCGACTGCAGCGTACGCCGCAGTTCGGGAATCGAGAGGCCCACGGCTCGCAGCGCCTCGGGGTCGAGCACGATGTTGATCGCACGGCCCGGACCACCAATGGTGTGTACTTCCCGCGTACCGGCGACGCGCTTCAGGTCGGCTTCGACCGCGTGCGCCACGCGCTCGAGTTCGAAGGCACCACTGCCCGGCCGGCGGTCATACAGGGTCGCCGTCAGGATCGGCACGTCATCGATGCCCTTGGGCTTGATGATCGGTTCGCCCACCCCGAGCCCCGCCGGCAGCCAGTCCCGGTTGGAATTGATCGTGTCGTACAGGCGCACGAGCGCCTCGGTGCGGGGCACACCCACCTTGAACTGCACGGTGATGATCGCCAGCCCCGGCCTGGAGACCGACATCACGTGCTCCAGACCCGCCATCTGCGCGAGCACCTGCTCGGCCGGACCCGCGACCGCCTGCTCGACTTCCCGCGCCGAGGCGCCGGGAAAGGGAACCAGCACGTTCGCCATCGTCACGTTGATCTGGGGCTCCTCTTCCCGCGGGGTGACGATGGCGGCGAACACTCCCATCAGCAGCGCGACCAGCGCCAGCAGCGGCGTGATGCGGGCGGTCTGGAAATACCGCGCGATATGGCCGGCGATACCCACGCGCTACCTAATGCGCCGCCGCGACGTCCGGATCGAGCGCGATCTGCTCGCCGCTGCGCAGGCCGGCAAGCACCGTCACGCCATCCCCGGCAACGGGGCCCAGGCGGATCTGGCGCAGGTGCGTGGCGCCGCTGGAATCCACGACGTAGACGCCGGTCACCTCGCTGCGCCGCAATACGGCGCTCAACGGAATCCGCGGTACCGGAAGCGCTTCATGCTGAGGCAGGAGCAGGGTCGCGAACTGACCGGGCTCAAGGCCACTGCGGGACGGCAGTTCCGCGCGCACCTCGACGCTGTGGGTCACCGGGTCGACCGCCGGAATCACGCGCCACGCGGCGATCGCCAGCGGCGCGGATCCACCGACCACGAGTTGGGCTTCTTTTCCGGGCTCGACGCGCTCCGCGAGGGATTCGGGGATCTGTGCAATCACACGCAACGCCGTCGGATCCTCGAGGCCCAGCAAGGGTTTCCCTGGTGTAGCGAGGTCCCCGGCACTCACCCACAGGTTCGTCACGTGTCCCGCATAAGGCGCCATAACCGTGTGCCACGTCGCACGGATCCGCGCCGCCCTGGCCTGAGCCTCGCTTGCCCCCGCATCCGCCTCGGCGGACTGCAACGCCGCCTCCGCGCGCTGCATCGCCGCGATGCTGATGTAATCCGCGGCTCGCAGCCGCTGCGCGCGTTCGAACTCGGCGCGCGCACTGATCAGCCGCGCTGCGGCACCAATCGCCGCCGCCGCACTCGCCGCCGCGGCATCCCCGGAGTCGCCCGGCTCGATGTGGATCAGCGATTGACCGGCCGTCACCGGATCGCCGTTCCTGACCGATACTTCGACGATGCGCCCCGAGACCTGGGAAGCAATCGTGCCCTGTCGGATCGCCTGCACGATGCCGGTGGCAGCAAGGGGGACTGCATCCGGTTGCGCCCGCACGCTGTACGTGGCCAGCTCACCGGCTGGTATGGGGGAGCCAGCGAGGATTCCCGCTACGCCAAGCAAAACCGCCGTTCTCATGGTTGCTTCGTCTCCGTTCTTATACTACTATATCGCTATATAGTGATTGTCGCAAGCGGCATTGAACGATACACTGTGATCGAGTCCGCTTTCCGCAACGTTGCCAATAGAGGATGGGCGCAATTGAAGGCACTCGACGACCGGGCGCTGGGCCATGTTGCCGAATACTTCCGGGCACTCTCGGAGCCCTTACGATTGAAGATACTGAATGCTCTGCGCGATCGAGCCCGCAATGTCGGCGAACTCACCGAACTGCTCGATTGCAGCCAGGCGAACGTATCAAAGCATCTGGCGACGCTGATGCGTCACGGACTCGTTGACCGGTCCGCTCAAGGGACGAGCGTCTATTACCGCATCGCCGATTCGCGCGTGTACCAGCTCTGTGAATTGGTGTGTGGCCAGATGGCCGAGCGCTTTGCGAGCCAGGCGCAGATGCTCGGTGCTCCTGCCCCGGCGAGCCGATCGAGACGCTGACAGACCCTGAATGCTCTCCACATAGAGGATGCGCACCATGATTGCCAACGTCGGAACCATCGATCGATCGCTGAGGATCGTCATCGGTCTCGTGCTGGTCGCCCTGGCGGCCACCGGCAAGGTGGGCTGGTGGGGCTACATCGGACTCGTGCCACTGGCCACCGGACTGTTCCGCTTCTGCCCGGCATACACCTTGCTCGGCGTACGAACCTGCTCCGTGGAGTCAGCAAGGCACTAGCGCGAGCGAACAGTCGTGATGCCTGTAGGCAACCCGTATGACAACAACTACTCCGGGAATCTTCGACCTGCGCAGTCCGCGCTCCGTAGGGCAGACGATCGATCGACTGCAGGAACTGGTGCTGGCGCGTGGACTGCTGGTATTTGCGCGCATCGATTTCAGCGGCGATGCGCAACGGGCGGGTCTCGTCCTGCGCCCCATGCAGCTGCTGATCTTCGGCAACCCCAGGGCCGGCACGCCGCTGCTCGTCGCCGCGCCGCGCATCGGCCTGGATCTACCTCTCAAGGCGCTGGCTTGGGAGCAAGAAGACGGAGTTGTCTGGCTATCCTGTAAAGCGGTCGAGGACCTCGAGGACAGGTACGCGTTGCCCCACCAACTTACGGGCAACATCTCGGGCATCCGAGCGCTGGCCGAAGCGGCGGTCGCTCCGTAGTCGCCTCGCTCAAGGCCGCGCGCGCGCTCGCTTAAAGCCGCGCGAGCGTACACCGCTACAGAATTGGGTCGGATCCGTAGCTGAGGCCCGGCTCTCCGGCGGGGAACGCGCTCTCGGCAATCCCGCGGCGAGCGAGCGCTTCCCGCAGCAGCTCGGGTGGTTCGTCCCGGCGCTCGTCGGTCAGCCGGAACACCCCCCAGTGGATGCCGATCGCGCGGCCGGCCTCGAGGTCCTCCAGGATCCGCACGGCCTCATCGGGGTCGGTGTGCTGCGCGCGCATGAACCAGCGGGGCGCGTACGCACCGATGGGGATCAGCGCCAGATCGGGCCGGCCGACCCGTTGCCGCACGTCCCGGAACACACGCCCGTTGCCGTAGCCGGTGTCGCCGGCGAAATAGGCGCGGCCGCCCGCGCTGCCGAGCATGAAGCCGCACCAGAGCGCCATGCGCCGGTCGCGTCCCGTACGCGAGGACCAATGGTACGCAGGGACGATCGTGACCTCGCCACCGTTGCCGATGTCGATGCGGTCCCACCAGTCGCCGGCCGCCACCCGGACGCCCTTGATTGCCCGCCGCAGGATGACGTCGTTGCCGAGCGGCGCCACCATTAGGGGCGCGTGCTCGGCGTGCAGCCGGCGCAGCGTCGCCAGATCCATGTGATCGTAATGGTTGTGACTGAGCAGCACGGCGTCGATGCGCGGCAGGGACTCGAAGGCGATCCCGGGTGCCCACACGCGCCGGGGCCCGGCGAATCGCAGCGGGCTCGCCCTGGTAGACCAGACCGGGTCGGTCAGGACGTTGAGCCCACCTGCCTGGATCAGCACGCTCGCGTGGCCAACCATCGTCACTCGCAGTCCGGCGACGCTGGCATCCGGAACGATCTGCCGCGCCGGGACCGATCGGGGCCACGGGGCGGCCCGTTCCGCAAGCTTCCAGCGCAGCAGGTCGCCGAGGCCACGATCGGTGTCGGGGTGATCCGGATTGAAGAACCGCAATCCGTCGAAGTGATCGCCCGGTGGCCCGGCATGGTACGGATTGGCTGTTCTCGGCACCGGATTCACTCTCTCGCTGGCTTGCTGCCGTGATCGGGGAACTCGCGCCGTCGAACCTTCCTGAACAGTACGAGCGCTATCGAAGTGCCTATCAGCGCCGGAACCGGCAGGATGAATACGGCGTACACGTCAGAGGCGAACTGCGCATTGAAGCAGCGGGAGCCCTGAGCGGCGGTACCGCACCGTAGCGACAGCACTATGCTGACACCGAGACATACGATAAGGAGCAGATGCGGCGTCAGCAGCAGGATTCCGGCAATACGCCGCTTGGGATGCAGGGCTGGCCAAGATCGACAGCCGGCAAAGACGGCCCAGCAGAACCAAAGGACTATTCCGGCGAACGACGCCCACAATATCGCATTCATCCGATCGCCCCCTGTGGCAGAGACTTCACGCGAATCACCATTCGAGCACGCCAACCTGCGAGCTCCGTCGTCAACTCCTCGGGCCTGCGTCCGGATGCTGCACCGCAACTATGTTTTGCGGCACTCCTTTATTATGATTTTTCGCTTGCCTGCATCGGGGGGTCGGTGCCTTGGTCAGGATTATGTCGTGCTCGGGGCGGAAATGCCTGGCGCCGTCGGGGACAATGGCTGCAGGGTGCAGCGGGCGAGCCCAAACCAGAACAGCGAGTTGCTCATGAGATGGCTGGCTTTGACTCTGCTTCTCTGCGTGTCGGTCCCGGCCGTTGCCGCCGATTCGGATGACCTCCAGAGTCGCCTGGACCATACGGTGAAGCCCTTCGTGGGCCGATATTGCGTCTCCTGCCATTCAGGCGCGCAGCCCACCGGCCAGTTCGACCTCAAGTCCTACGTGTCGATGGACCAGGTGAAGGAGGATTTCCCGCGCTGGTCGCTGCTGGCGGAGCGGCTGACCAATCATGAAATGCCGCCCAAGCCGAACCGGCCGCCACCGCAGGAGGCGATCGACCAGATCGTCGCCTTCGTGCATGACGTGCGCGCCGAAGAGATAGCGCGGCTCGGCGGCGATCCCGGCATCGTGCTCGCGCGCCGCCTGAGCAACGCGGAATACGACAACACGATCCGCGACCTGACCGGCCAGGACATGCGGGTCGCCCGCCAGTTCCCGGTCGATCCCGCCAACACCGCGGGCTTCGACAATTCCGGCGAGACGCTGACCATGTCGCCGGCGCTGCTGAACAAGTATCTGCAGGGTGCGCGCGAGATCGCCGACCATGCGGTGCTCACTCCCGATGGCATCGATTTCGCGCCGTATTTCATGCGGGTGGAAAGCGATCGCGACAAGTATTGCATCCAGCGCATCATCGCGTTCTATCAGGCCCAGCCGACGCGCTTTGCCGACTACTTCCAGGCCGCGTGGCGCTACCGGTACGCGAAGGAACTGGGCCGGGCTGGCGCCACCCTCGACTCGACCGCCGCCGACATGAAGCTCAGCGCCAGGTATCTGCCCAGGGTCTGGGCCATCCTGCACGACCACGACGCCGTCGGACCCGTGGCGAAGCTCCAGGCCATGTGGAACGCGCTGCCCGCGCCGGGGACCGGCAGCAGCGACGGACTGATCGCCGGCACGCAGGCCATGGACGATTTCGTCACCCGCATCCGCGCCCACACTGCGATGCAGTTCGCAGCCCCCGTCGTGAAGGGGCTGCCGGGCCAGTCGGAGCCGCTGCACAACTGGCGCCTGCAGGAATATGCCGACCATCACACCAGCAGCGATCCGAACGATCTGCGGCCCGACAACGTGCCCGAGCCGGCGCCGCCGCCGATCCCGAAATATCCACCGCTGCATCAGGATGCGTCCCCGCGCTGGGCCGCTCTCGCCGCCAATGCCCGCTATGGCGATGCGGACCTGGTCTATCCGGCGGGGCAAAAGGCGAAATACCAGCAGGCCTTCGACCGCTTCGCCTCCGTTTTCCCCGACGCGTTCTATGTCAGCGAACGCGGTCGCTACTGGCCGGATCAGTCGACTGACAATGGGCGTCTGCTCAGCGCCGGCTATCACAATGCTGGCGGCTATTACCGCGACGACACCGCGCTGATGCAATTGATCCTGGACAAGGAGGGTCGGGAGCAGCTCGACCGACTGTGGAACGAATTCGACTTCGTCGCCAACCAGACCGAGCGCACCTGGGTCCAGTACTACTTCAACCAGAGCGGCGAAGTGGCCGGTGATATCAACGGGGCCATCGCGGCCGAGTCCGGCTCTCCCCGGCCGGTCGGTCACGAAGTGACCGACCAGTTCGTGATCCTGCAGATGCGCGACAGGTATCTGGCGCGCTGGGCCATGGACAAGGAACATAACGATCCGATCGCGCCCAAGGCGTTCGCGTGGCACTTCGGCCGGATCAACGCCACCTTGCGGCACCTGGAGCGGGAGCACGTCGCGGCCGAGCCCAGGCACCTGGCCGCGCTGCTCGGGTTCGCCGAGCGCGCGTACCGCCGCCCGCTCACCGCCCAGGAGCGCGCCGATGTCGTGGGCTACTACCGGATGCTGCGGACCCGGAACCAGATCTCGCACGAAGACGCGGTGCGCGACACCATCGTCAGTATCCTGATGTCGCCGGACTTCCTCTACCGCTTCGACCTGGAAGGTCAGGCGGCGCAGAAATCCCCGCGCACCCTCGCTGGCCTGAAGACCACCAAGGCGTTCCAGAGCGAGCCACTGTCGGATTACAGCCTGGCCAGCCGCTTGAGCTATTTCCTGTGGGCCAGCATGCCGGACGCCGAACTGCTCCGGCACGCGGCCGCGGGCGACCTGCACGGCCACAGGTCCTGGTGGCCGAGGCGCACCGGATGCTCAAGGATCCCAAGGTCAGCGGCCTCGCTACCGAATTCACCGGTAACTGGTTGGTGTTCCGCCAGTTCGAGACCAACAATTCGGTGGACCGGATGCGCTTCCCCGCCTTCGACGACGATCTGCGCGAAGCGATGTTCCAGGAACCGATCCATCTGATGCAGGACAATATCCAGCACGACCGGTCGGTTCTCGACCTGATTTACGGCAACTACACCTTCGTGAATCCGCCGCTGGCCAGGCATTACGGCATGCCCGAGGTCAAAGGCGATCTGGACACCTGGGTCAGGGTGGATGATGCCGACCAATATGGCCGCGGCGGTATCCTGCCGATGGCGGTGTTCATGACCGAATATTCCCCGGGCCTGCGCACCAGCCCGGTCAAGCGCGGCAACTGGGTGGTGCAGAAGGTACTGGGCATTCGCGTGCCGCCGCCGCCGCCGGTGGTGCCCGAACTGCCCAGCCGACGAATCCAAGACCGACAAGCCGATCCGGGAGATGCTGGCCGAGCACCACAAGAACCCGTTCTGCGCCGGCTGCCACCTGCGCTTCGACTCCTTCGGTCTGGCGTTTGAAGGCTATGGTCCGGTGGGCGACGCCCGCACCAAGGATCTGGCGGGACGGCCTGTCGATGCCTCGGCGACCTATCCCGGGCGGCGTCACGGGCGACGGTCTGGTCGGGCTCAAGGATTTCATCCGTGGTCATCGCCAGGACAATTTTCTCGGCAACCTGTGCCGCAAGCTGCTGGCCTATGCCCTCAACCGCTCGCCGCAGCTGTCGGATGAATCACTGGTGGACCAGATGCAGGCCAATCTGGCGGCCAATGGCTACCAGTTCCGCAGCATGGTCGACACCATCGTCTCGAGCCCGCAATTTCTCGACCGCCACGTCACCGGGCAGGCTGCCGTACCAGCGCCCAGATCCGCAGGCGGCACAAGCTGATCAAGGCCGATTACCGGCAGGAGCATTGAGATGAGCACGGACCGCCTCTCGCCATTCCGTTCCAGGGCCTTTTCCCGGCGCGTGATCCTCAAGGGCGCCGGCTGCTCCCTGGCCCTGCCCTGGCTCGCGTCGATGGACGCCCTGGCCGACGCGCCCGCGGCGGCGGATTTCCCGAAGCGCTTCGCGGTGATGTTCCTGGGTTGCGGCGTCAACGAGAATTACTGGAGCGCCGAAGGCAGCGGCGCCGACATGAAGCTGTCGAAGACCCTCTCGCCGCTGGAGCCCCTCAAGCAGAAGATCAACGTGATCGACGGCCTCTACGTGAAGGCGCTGACCAACCAGGGCATCCACCCGGCCCAGACCGGCAGCCTGCTGTCGGGCGAGCACATCACCAAGGGCGCCATCATCCATTCCGGCGTCAGCGTCGACCAGGTGATCGCCAGTCACGTCGGCGAGGACACGCCGCAGTCCTCCATCGTGCTGGCCTGCGAAGCAGCCGATGACCGGCTATCCATGAGACCAATTTCAGCCTGGCCTACAGCTCCCACCTGTCGTGGCAGACGCCGGATTCGCCGGTGCCGGTGGAAGTCTATCCGGCGCTGGCCTGGGACAGCCTGTTCGACAATCGCGGCAGCCTGCTCAATGTCAGCGTTCTGGACCGCATCAAGGACCAGCGCCCAGGCGCTTTCCACCAAGGTCAGCGCCGCGGACAAGGGCAAGGTGGACGAATTCCTGACCAGCGTGCGCGAGGTCGAGAAGCGCGTGGAGCTGATGCGCAAGGGCCAGGACACAGGCCCAGGATGCAGCCAAGGCCAGGAACATGCCGGTCGCGATGATGGAGCGGCCCGCCAACGGCTTGCCGGAAGACCTGCGCGAACATGCCAGGCTGATGTGCGACATCATCGCGATCGCGTTCCAGACCAACAAGACCCGCGTCGCCTCGCTGATCATCTCCCGCGACCTGTCGGCGATGTACTATCCCTTCCTGG
>CAWIQV010000022.1:0-23783 GCA_963838275.1 uncultured Gammaproteobacteria bacterium
GCCCCACGAGTGCCGCGGGGCTGGTCGCGGTGGCGGGATTCCTGCTGACCGGCCACACCAGCGGCCATCCGCTGCGCGCCATCCTGGCCCCGCTGCTGGCGCTGCACCTGCTCATCGGGTCGTTCTGGTTCGGATCCCTGAGCGCGCTGCTGCTGGTGTGCGGTATCGAGCCGAAGCCGCTCGCCGTCGATCTGCTGCGGCGGTTTTCGCGCGTGGCCGGCGCGCTGGTGCCGCTGATCCTCATCGCCGGCCTCGCGATCGGGTGGATCCTGGCGGGGAACCTCGGCGTGCTGCACCGGACCTATGGCGAGCTGCTGCTGTTGAAGCTCGCGCTGTTCGCGCTGCTGATGCTGCTCGCCGCGCGCAACCGCTGGGCGCTGGTTCCCGCCGCCGCGACGGGCGGGCCGCTGACACCGCTGCGGCGCACGATCGTCGGCGAGTATGGTCTCGTCGTGCTGATCCTCGCGACGACGGCGGTGCTGACGGCGTACTTCTCGCCGCGCTAGGCCTCTAGAGCGGGTTGATGCGTTTGGTCGGCGTGAAATGCATGTAGCCGAGGTCGATGCCCTGGCGCCAGCCGACGCCGAAGCGCACCGGGGCGAGCGAGATGCCGTCGCGCTGCATGTAGTTCACGCCAAAGCCGCCGACGAAGTACAGGCTGCCGTCGGCGCTCGGGAAGCGCTGGAACAGCGCCTCGGCGTTGGGCAGGTTGTAGATCAGCACGAAGACCTTGACGGCATCGGCCCCCAGATCGAAGCCGAGCGAGGGACCCTGCCAGTACACCATGCGTCTCGCGCCGCCCTTGAATACCAGCTCGCCGTGTCCATAGCGCACGCCGACCGCCACCGCACCCCCGGCTTCCTCGCCGCGGATATAGGCTACGGGACGACCCTTTTCCTTGAGCACCTTGGCCAGCACATCGGACAGCCCCTTGGCGCCGTTGCTGAAGAATGCCGATGCCGCCTTCGCGACCTCGTCATCGCTGTATACCGCCGCATCGCCCGCGGCCGGTGCTGCAGCGACCGACTGCCGCCAGGGCAGTGCCGCGAAACCGAGCAACGCCAGCAGCGCGAGTCCCTTGAATCGGCGCGTGAATCGGTGCGTCATGGCGGATTCTCCTGTGGAAAAGAGCGGACCGGTGATGCCGCAACACCTATTGTACGCCGCGGTGGAGCAACGGGATCCCTCAGGCGTAAGGTGGCGGTCATGCAACAGATCGCGCGCATGCGTTCGTACTGGGGTTCGTATTGCGGTTGGTCCTGGAGTTCCCACATGGGCTTGAACCGGGGCTTGCGCATCGGGCTGGTACTGTTGCTGCTCTGGTGCGCACCGGTGATGGCGGCGGCGCCGGCTGCCGCGCCGCTGCACACCTTCTGGAGTGTCAAGGGCGCGCACAACACGGTGTATCTGCTCGGCTCGGTGCACGTGCTCAAGCCGGCCGACAGCGATCTGCCAGCCGACGCGCTGCGCGCCTACGAGCGCGCCGGCGCGCTGGTGATGGAACTCGACCTCAACCACATCGACGCATCGCAGCTGGCCGGTTCCGGTCCCGAACTGGAGTCGCTGCCGGCAGGCGATACGCTCGAGCACGTGCTCGGGCCGCGCGGTTACGCGCGCTTCCTCGCCCATGCGCAGCCCCTCGGCCTCGACCCGGAACTGTTCAGTCACGACCAGCCGTGGTTCGTGGCCGTGGCGATCGAACAGCTCGAATTGGCGCGGCTGGGCTTCGACGCGGGTTCCGGCGTCGACGAGCAGTTCGCGCAGCGTGCGCAGGCCGATCACAAGCCGATCATCGCGCTGGAGACGCTCGACGAGCAGCTCGGGCTGTTCGCGCACCTGACGCTGTCGCAGCAGAGCAGCTTCCTGCTGCAGACGCTCGACGACACGGACGACGCCGCCAGGCAGGTCGATACCGTCGTGGAGGCCTGGCGGCACGGAGATACCGCGGCGCTCGAGCGCCTGCTCGGCGAGAGCTACGCGCAGTTCCCGGAGCTCTACCGCCTGCTCACGACCGATCGCAATCGTCGCTGGCTGCCGACGCTGCAGGGCCTGCTGCGCGAGGGCCAGGATTACCTGGTCATCGTCGGGGCACTGCATCTGGTCGGCAAGGATGGCATCGTCGATCTGCTGCGGCAGGGCGGCTACGAGGTCGTCCAGCACTGAATCCACGCGCCGCCGTCGGGCCGCTGCGCACTGCCTCGGGGATCCACGCACTGCCTCGGGGATCCACGCGCTGCCGTCGGGGATCTACGCGCTGCCGTCGGGCCGGTCGCGGTGGATCGCCAGCGGCCCGAACGACTGGTTCACGGGCATCAGCTCGAGGGTGTTGACGTTCACCCGCGCGGGCTGGCTCGCGACCCAGTGCACCGCCTCGGCGATGTCTTCGGGCAGCAGCGGATCGGCGCCCTCGTAGACCCGCGCCGCCCGGCTGGCGTCGCCACCGAAGCGCACGGTCGAGAACTCCGTGCCGGCGACCATGCCCGGCTCGATGCTGGTCACCCGCACCCTGGTACCGGCCAGGTCGGCGCGCAGGTTCAGCGAGAACTGGTGCACGAAGGCCTTGGTGGCGCCATAGACGTTGCCGCCGGGGTAGGGATAGCTTCCGGCGACCGACCCGAGGTTGATCACGTGTCCACGGCGGCGCGCGACCATTCCGGGGAGAATCGCGCGGGTCAGGTACATCAGCCCCTTGATGTTGGTGTCGACCATGTCCTCCCACGCGTCGAGGTCCGCCTCGTGTGCCGGCTCGAGACCGAGCGCGAGGCCGGCGTTGTTCACCAGCAGGTCGACCGCCGCGAGTTCCGGCGGCAGCGCACCCAGTGCGGCGCCAACCGCGGCGCGATCGCGCACGTCGAGCACGACGGTATGCAGCCGGTGGCCGCCGAGCTCGCGCGCGAGCTGCGCCAGGCGCTCGCCGCGCCGGCCGGCGGCGATGACTGCGTGACCCTCGAGGGCGAAGCGCCGCGCAATCGCGGCGCCGAAGCCCGATGTCGCTCCGGTGACCAGTACGATCATGTGCCGCCTCCTGTGCGCGGTTCCTCATGCTCGCCAGCCTGCGGAGTGAGTCCATAGGGCTGCACGAGCTTCCACACGTGTCCGGGAATCATGGATTTCATCCGCGCGGGCCGTTCGCGGCGCAGATGCACCACCGTTTCGACGGCCTTCATGTCGACGCGCGCGCGCGCGAATTCCAGTCCCCGCGGTCCGATCCGCGGCATCAGCCAGCCGACCACGTGGCGCAGCCATCCCGGCATGCGCCGCAGCGGCAGGCCGCCCGCCGCGCGCTGTACGTTCGCGAGGAAGCCGCGCACGTGCGCTGCACGCCGGCCGGCGCTGCCCGGACTCGAGGTGCGCAGTTCGGCACCGAGCAGCCCGACCAGCTCCTCGCCGCGCTCATTGCGCACCAGCAGCCATTGCTCGCCTTCCCCGCCCATGTAGCCGACCGTGATGTCCGCCAGCACGTTGGTGTAGTCGACGCAGGTGCGGCAGGTCAGCGGAAAGAAATCCGCGGGCAGCCGCGAGAGCGGCAGCTGCAGGAACGGGATCGCCTGCACGCGCCCGTCGGTGAAGCGCAGCTCGACGTGGTAGTCGGCGCGGAATTCCAGGTAGGTGATGGTTCCGGGGGCGTCGGAGAGCAGGCCGAGGAATTCGTGGAACCGCTCGGTGGTCGTGTTGTCGGAGCACGGCGTGCCGATCACGTACAGTCGCTCGAAGCCCAGCTCGCGTTCGAGGGCTCGCAGCGCATAGACCTGGCACGGGATGCCGATGACGGCGAGGCGGCGGTAGCCGCGCGCGCGCGCCGGCTCCAGCAGCGCGAGCAGCGGCGCGTAGCCCATGCGCATGCCGCGCACCTGCGCCATCGCCGCACTGCTGGTCACGAGGACCGGCACGGGGCGCCAGCGGTCCTCCGGATCGGGCGCCATCGTCAGCACCGCCTCGACCGCCCCGGTCTCGAGCAGGCGCTCGGCGATGCGGGTGGCGATGCCGGTCCACTGTGCCCCATCGAGCCGCGGCTGCAGCGAGGCGCGCAGCATGCGCCGGAAGGGCCCGAAGTGCAGTTCGTCCGGACGGTGCTCGTCGCGGGGCCGGCCGTGCACGCGGGTCTCGAGCCCGGTGTAGTCCGGACTGATGAACTGGCAGGCCGGGGCGCAACGCCTGGGATCACTCGTGCGCGAGATGCCGCAATCGGTGCACAGCCGCCGCGGCGCGGGCGCGCGCAGCGCCGGCGACCACAGTTCGGCGGCGGGGTGGCGGTCAGGGTCCATCGGCACTGGCATCCGTGCGGCAGATCGCAGCGCATCATAGGCCAAGCCCCCTGTGCCCGCGCGGCCGCCCGCGCGCGCGCCCACCGCGGGGGCTCCCGAGCAGGCCCTGCTAGCATGGCGCTGCAGTACAGCAGGCGGAGGCGGCGAGAATGCAATGGCGCGTATGGACGGCGTTCGCGGCGCTGGGCGTGATCTGGGGCCTGCCGTACTTCTTCATCAAGCTGGCGGTGCAGGAGGTCTCGCCGTTCGTCGTGGCCTGGGGGCGCATCACGCTCGCCGCGCTGGTGCTGCTGCCGGTGGCGTGGCAACGGAGCGGGCTGCCTGCCATGCGCGGCCGCACGCTGGCCATCGTCGCACTCTCGCTGACGGAATTCGCGATCCCCTATCCGTGCATCTCGCTCGGGGAGCGTTGGGTCAGCTCCTCGGTGACCGGTATCCTGATCGCGACCACGCCGCTGACCATCGCAGTGCTGGCGCGCTCTTTCGGGGTGCACGAGAAGCTCGGCGGCTGGCGGCTGTTCGGCCTCGCGCTGGGACTGGCCGGTGTGGCCGGCCTGCTGGGCCTGGGGGGCGTGAGCGGAGTGCGGGGCTGGGCCGGGGTCGGCTGCATGCTCATCGCCACCACCGGGTATGCATGCGGCGGTCTGATCATCCAGCGACATTTCCGCGGCGTGGAGCCCACGGCCCCGATCGCGCTGAGCCTCGCATTCGCGGCGCTGCTGCTGCTGCCGCCGGCGCTGTACAGCCTGCCGGCGCACGGACCCTCGACGCTCGCGCTGTGCTCGATCCTGGTGCTGGGACTGCTATGCACCGCGGTGGCGATGCTGTTGATGTTCTATCTCGTGAGCCATGCCGGTGCAGCGCGCGCCTCGGTGATCACCTACATCAACCCGGCGGTGGCGAGCCTGCTCGGCGTGCTGATCCTGCACGAGCACTTAGGGCTGGGCGGCACGCTGGCTTTCGTGCTGATCCTGCTCGGCTCCTGGCTCGCGACGCGCGGTGACGCGCGGGAACGCGCCGCCGCGTAGCGACCCTGGAGCGGACCGCTGCGCGGCGAGGCGTGGAGGTCCGATCAGTTGGACGCCACCGCCTTGTTGCCGAAGGGCACGTAGGAGAACTTCTGCCCCGCGACGGTCGCGTTGTACATCAGCCCGCCCTTGGCGATCGTGAACACCGCCATGCCGTTCTGGTACTGGCCCTGCGTCGCCGCCAGGTCCTTGGTGGCGCTGGCACCCGAGGTCTCACCCGCCGTGCCGACGCTGGCCGAAGCCGAGGCCGTGATCACGATGGCACCCACGTCACCGCTGAAGCTGAAGTTGCCGGACGTGAAACTATCGAGCGCGTCCTTGTCCTTGAAGAAGATGATCTCACTGTAGGCCTGGCCGCCGGCCTGTGCGCCGATACTGACCTGGTTCATGGTCACGTGCCCGATGCGGGTATCGTGCCGGTACACCGTGCCGTTGCCGTGTGCGGCGCCGACGACGAACCCGCCCTTGCCGATGGTCGGAAACACCGCGTAGCCATACGCGTTGTCGAAGTACGCGCTGCTCTGGTTGGCGTGTTCGAACAGTTCCAGCGTCTTGCCATTCGGGTGCGCAGCCTGCGCCACCGCGAACGGGACCGCGAGCGTCGCGGCCAATGCCCATGCCGGGCGGAAAGTCTTCATGGTCGTCTCCTTGGGGAATGTCTGCGTGGACCGATGCGGTCCCAAGGGGGCGATCCTGCGCGCTGCGGTGGCGGCAGTCTGTACGAGAGCGAACAGAGCAGGGCGGGAGCGCGGCGACCCTGGGTGCGCGGTTACTTCAACTGGCCGTCGGCCTGCAGGTAGACGCGGCGCAGTCCGTCGGGCAGGTTGTAGGCCGCCCGCGTCCAGTAGGCGTACGGCCCGAGCGCGGTGACCCGCGCCGCGCTCTCGACCGGCACGTGCGCGTCGTGCAGGCGCTGGCCTTCGGACACCAGCCGCTCGAGGCACAGCCGGAAGTTCACCAGCTCCTCGTTCAGCACGGCGCGGCTGTCGATGAAGCCATGCGCCGGCAGGTAGATCCAGGCCTGCATCGCCTCGGCGGCCCGCAGCGTCGCGACCCACTCCGACGGATAGCCGCTGTAGGTCGAAGGGAACAGCCGGTTGAAGAACACTTCGCTCATCCAAAGGATCTTCTGCGCCGGCAGGTAGACTTCGAGATCGCCGCCGGTGTGGGCGCGGCCGAGATCGAGGATCTGGATCTCGGTGCCGCCCAGGTGCAGCACGGTCTTCGGCTGCGTGACCTCCTGGTACTGCACGGGCCTGCTGGTCTTGCGCTGGTCGAGCTTCGCCTTCGAGGCGGTGCTGGCGAGGAATACGGTATCCGCCGGAAATGCCGCGTTGCCGCCGGTGTGATCGCCGTGATCGGCTCCGACCACGAAGTACCGGATCGGCTGCGGCGTGAGCCGCGCGACATCCGCGACCAGGCGTCGTACCAGGTCCTCGTTCTCGAGTCCGTCGGCGATCAGCACGCCATCGCTGGTGACGACGATCAGGCAATTGGTCGTGAACACCGGTTCGATGTTCGGCTGGTGCTGCAGGGACTCGTAGACATACACGTTGTCGGCGATCCTGGTGATGCGCGGAAAGTCCTGCTCGGTGTAGCCCCGCACGGTCACGTCGGCGGTGCGCACGACATGGGTCGAGGTCGGCAGGGACCGGACGCGCGTGGTCGCGGCCGGGTTCGGTTCCTGCGCCGCGGCCCCTGGTCCAAACGGTGCAATGGCCCAGGCGCCGAGCGCAACGGCGCACAGTGCGCGCATGATCGCAGCTGTCATACTTTCCCCCGCCCAGGTCCATTATCCTGAAGCGGCACTCTATTCCAGCCGTGGCCGCTGCGTGCGCGAATTTCGATGTAACCGAAGCAGCACCGGCAACGAACATGTACGCAACGAAGCCCTCCAGACGCAGGAGAACCCAAGGTGAAGCCGACCCGGATGGTGCGCGACGCAACGGCGCCCACGCTGCTCGGGCGGCACGTCACCGGCTCGTGGGAGGCCTCCAGCCGCCGCGAATGGCTGGTAGCCAATGGACTGGGCGGCTTTGCGGCCGGTACCGTCAGTGGTGCCAACACGCGTCGTTACCACGGGCTGCTGATCGCGAGCTTCGCGCCGCCGGTCGAGCGCGTACTGCTGCTGGCGGGCCTGATGGTGAGCGTGCGCTACCTGGACCGGCACTACGAACTGGGCGCCGGCGAATACGCCGACGGCACCGTGGCCCCCCGGGGCTTCGTGCACATCGAATCCTTCCGGCTGATCGACGGCGTGCCGACCTGGCACTACGCGCTCGCCGACGCGCTGCTCGAGCAGCAGGTGTTCATGGAGCCGGGCCGCAACACGAGTTTCGTCGGTTTCCGGCTGCTGCGCGCGGCGGCGCCGGCCCGGCTCACGCTGCGGCCGCTGTGCGCGTGGCGCGACTACCACAGCCAGCACCGCGGCATCGAGCCGTGGCAGGTCGAGTCGCATGGCGGCATTTGCACGCTGCACCCGGAGTGGAACCGCTCCGGGCGTACGCTGCGCCTCGCGCTCGATCAGGGTCGGTTCGAGGAGCACCAGGACTGGTACTGGCGGTTCCGGCATCGCGAAGAAGCCGCCCGCGGCCTGGATGAGCTCGAGGACCTGTTCACGCCGGGCGAGTTCAGCGCCGAGCTGCCGGCTGATGGCCACGTATTCTTCAGCGCGACGGGCGAAACGCGTGCCGCGAGCCCCGGTCGCGACGTGCTGGAGCGCGTGCTCGGGGAGGCCCGGACGCTGGCGGCCGCACTGCCGGGCACGGCGCCGGACTGGGTGCGCCAGCTCGCGATCGCCGCGGGGCAGTTCATCGTCCGGCGAGGCGGCGGCAGCGAGGGCGGCGGCAGCGAGGGCGGCCTGAGCCTCATCGCCGGCTATCCGTGGTTCGCCGACTGGGGCCGCGACACGATGATCGCGCTGCCGGGGCTCGCGAGCGCGCTGGGTCGGCATGCGATCGCGGCGCAGATACTCCGGACCTACGCGCGCTACGTGGATCGCGGCATGCTGCCGAACCGCTTTCCGGACGGCGGCGAAGCGCCGGAATACAACACCGCGGATGCGACCCTGTGGTACTTCCACGCGCTGGACTGCCATGTCGCGACCTCCGGGGACCACGCGCTGGCCGCCGAGCTGCTGCCGGCACTGCGCTCCATCATCGACTGCCACCTCCAGGGGACCCGACACGGCATCCGCGTCGATCCGCGCGACGGCCTGCTCGCGGCGGGCGAGGCCGGCGTGCAGCTGACGTGGATGGATGCGAAGATCGGCGACTGGGTCGTGACGCCCCGGATCGGCAAGGCGGTCGAGATCAACGCGCTGTGGCTCAATGCGCTGCACGTGGGCGCAAAGTTCGCCGCGCTGACGGGCGACGCGGCCACCGAGCGTTACTGTACGGAACTGCTGGCGCGCGGGCGCGCCGGCTTCGCGCGTTTCTGGAATGCCGGGCGCGGCTGCCTCTACGACGTCATCGATGTCGGGGGCGGCGACACGTGCGATCCGAGCATACGGCCGAACCAGCTGTTCGCGCTGTCGCTGCCGTACTGTGCGCTCGAGCGGCAGCACACCGGCGCCGTGCTCGACACCTGCGCCCGCGAGCTGCTGACGAGTCATGGACTGCGCAGCCTCGCGGCGGGCGAGCCGGGCTATGCCGGGCGCTATGATGGCGATCGCCGCGCGCGTGACGCCGCCTACCACCAGGGGACGGTATGGAGCTGGCTGCTCGGGCCGTTCGCGCTCGCGCACTACCGCGTCCACGGGGATGCGCGCCTGGCGCAGTCGTATCTCGAACCCGTCGCGGCGCACCTGCGCGACGCCGGCGTCGGTTCGATCAGCGAGATCTTCGACGGCGACGCGCCGCACGCCGCACGCGGCTGCTTCGCGCAGGCCTGGAGCGTCGGCGAGGTGCTGCGCGCCTGGGTGTTTCTCGAGCGCGAGATCGCGGAGCAACCATGAACGCGGAACAGCTGCGACTGCAGGAAGACATGGCGAGCGCGGCGCGTGCCGCCGCGGTGCCGGGCGCCGGGGCCGGCGCCCCGGCGGGCGCGTGGAAGCACTGGGGGCCGTACCTCAGCGAGCGCCAGTGGGGCACGGTGCGCGAGGACTACAGCGCCGACGGCAACGCCTGGGATTACTTCCCGCACGATCACGCGCGCAGCCGCGCCTATCGCTGGGGCGAGGACGGCATCGCCGGCATTCTGCGACGACGAGCAGCGTCTGTGCCTGTCGCTCGCGCTGTGGAACGGCCGCGATCCGATCCTGAAGGAGCGGCTGTTCGGCCTGACCAACGCCCAGGGCAACCACGGCGAGGACGTCAAGGAGCATCTACTACTACCTCGACGCGACGCCGACGCACTCGTACCTGAAGATGCTCTACAAGTACCCGCAGCGCGGCATTTCCCGTACGCGCGAGCTGGTCGAGGAGAACGCGCGGCGCGGCACGCGGCGAGCCGCGAGTACGAACTGCTCGACACCGGCGTGTTCGACGACGACCGCTACTTCGACGTGTTCGTCGAGTATGCCAAGGCCGCGCCGGGCGACCTGCTGATGCGCGTCACCGCACACAACCGCGGCCCGGAGGCCGCGCCGCTGCACGTCCTGCCGCAGCTCTGGTTCCGCAACACCTGGTCCTGGAAGCCGGAGCCGCGCCGAGCCGGTGATCCGCGACGCAGCATGCCGGCGCGTGCTGCGCGCCGACCATCGCGGCGATGCAGCTGCGCTCCACTGTACATCGAGGCGACGGCGGCGCGAGCTGCTGTTCACCGACAACGAGACCAACGGTCGCGCGGCTGTGGGACGATCGACGCGCCAGGGCTTCTTCAAGGACGCGTTCCACGACTGCATCGTCGATGGCAACGCCGGCGCCGTGAACCCGGACCGCACTCGGGCACCAAGGCCGGCGCTGTGGCACCGCTTGCTGATACCCGCGGGCGGCGAGGCCGCAGGTGCGGCTGCGGCTGACGCGCCGCGTCCTGCCGGGCGCCGTTCACCGACTTCGACGCGCTGCTGGAGGCGCGCCGCGGCGAGGCCGACGAGTTCTACGCGGAGCTGCAGCGCGAGGTCGGCTCGATGGACGAGCGGCGGGTGCAGCGCCAGGCCTTCGCCGGGCTGATCTGGAGCAAGCAGTTCTACCACTACGACGTGCCGCAGTGGCTGGACGGCGATCCGGGCCAGCCGCCGCCGCCCGCGCGACGCAACCGCGGCCGCAACGCGACTGGCGGCACCTGAACAACGCCGACATCATCTCGATGCCGGACAAGTGGGAGTACCCTGGTACGCCGCCTGGGACCTGGCGTTCCACTGCGTCCCGTTCGCGCTGATCGATCCCGAGTTCGCCAAGGAGCAGCTGGTGCTGCTGACGCGCGAGTGGTACATGCACCCGAACGGCCAGATGCCGGCCTACGAGTGGGCGTTCGGCGACGTGAACCCGCCGGTGCACGCCTGGGCCGCCTGGCGCGTGTTCCAGATCGACCGCAAGCAGACCGGCGGCGACGCGGCGACCTCGCGTTCCTCGAGCGCGTGTTCCACAAGCTGATGCTGAACTTCACCTGGTGGGTGAACCGCAAGGACGCCGAGGGCCGCAACATCTTCCAGGGCGGCTTCCTCGGGCTCGACAACATCGGCGTGTTCGACCGCAGCGCGCCGCTGCCGACCGGCGGCCACATCGACCAGTCCGACGGCACCAGCTGGATGGCGATGTACTGCCTGAACCTGATGCGCATCGCGCTCGAACTGGCGCAGCACAACCACGTCTACGAGGACATCGCCACCAAGTTCTTCGAGCACTTCCTGCACATCGCCGAGGCGATGAGCAACGATCGTGCAACGAGGGCGTCGGGCTGTGGGACGAGGAGGACGGGTTCTTCTACGACGTGCTGCACCTGCCCGACGGCGCAGCATGATGCCGCTGAAGGTGCGCTCGATGGTCGGGCTGATCCCGCTGTTCGCGGTCGAGACGCTCGAGCCGGAGCTGCTCGAGCAAGCTGCCCGACTTCACGCGCGCGGCTGGAGTGGTTCCTGCGACTACCGGCCCGACCTCGCGCGCCTGGTGTCGCACTGGCACGAGCCGGGACGCGGCGAGCGCCGGCTGCTGTCGCTGCTGCGCGGTCACCGCATGAAGCTGCTGCTGCAAGCGCATGCTCGACGAGACGGAGTTCCTGTCCGACTACGGCGTGCGCGCGCTGTCCCGGTGCGCACCGCGACCATCCCTACGTGTTCCACGTCGACGGGCATGGACCTGACGGTGCGCTACGAGCCGGCCGAATCGGACTCGGGCCTGTTCGGCGGCAATTCCAACTGGCGCGGCCCGATCTGGTTCCCGGTCAATTACCTGCTGATCGAATCGCTGCAGAAGTTCCACCACTACTACGGCGACGACTTCAAGGTCGAATGCCCGACCGGCTCGGGCCAGTACCTGACGCATCGACCAGGTCGCCGACGAGCTGGCGCGCCGGCTGTCCACGGATCTTCCTGAACGATGCCGACGGCCGGCGGCCGGTCTACGGCAACTCGCCGCGAGCTACAGCGCGACCCGCACTTCCGCGACTACCTGCTGTTCTACGAATACTTCCACGGCGACACCGGCCGCGGCGTCGGCGCCTCGCACCAGACCGGCTGGACCGCGCTGGTCGCGAAGCTGCTGATGCCACGCCGCCACGAGTCCGGCTGATGCGCGCCTTCCACCCCGAGGAGACCGACGATGCAGGCGAATGATCCCTCCAGTTACCTGCCCCGGCCCGTGATGCCGAAGTGCCCCCCGCAGCCGTGGCTGGCCGGGCAGACCGCGCTGGTCACCGGCGCCAGTTCCGGCATCGGGCGCGCGATCGCGCTGGCGCTCGGCGCCTACGGCGCCAACGTGGTGGTCAACTACGTCTCGGGCGAGGACAAGGCACGCGAGATCGTCGAACCGTGAACCGGGGCGGGGGCCGCGCGATCGCGCACCAGGCCGACGTGTCGAGCGAGAGCCAGGTCCAGGCGATGTACGCGCGGCTGCTCGGGGAGTTCGGCACGCTCGACATCCTGGTCAACAACGCCGGACTGCAGCAGGAGCCCCGGTCGAGATCGCTCACGCTCGCGCAGTGGAACCGCGTCATCGGCGTGAACCTGACCGGTCAGTTCCTGTGCGCGCGCGAGGCGATCCGCGAGTTCAGGCGCCACGGCGTGCGCGCCGAGGTGTCGTGCGCGGCCGGCAAGATCATCTGCATCAGCTCGGTGCACGACGTGATCCCGTGGGCCGGGCACGTCAACTACGCCGCCTCGAAGGGCGGCGTCATGCTGATGATGAAGAGCATGGCGCAGGAGGTCGCGCCCTACCGCATCCGCGTCAACAGCATCTGGCCGGGCGCGATCCGCACGCCGATCAACATGCAGGCCTGGGATACCGAGGCCGCGTATGACGAGCTGCTGAAGCTGATCCCGTACAAGCGCATCGGCGAGCCCGAGGAGATCGGTCGCGCCGCCGTCTGGCTGGCCTCGGACTACGCGGACTACATCACGGGCCAGACGATCTTCGTCGATGGCGGGATGACGCTCTATCCCGGCTTCGAGACCGGCGGCTGAGGCGCGCCGCGGATGCCGGACACGGTCACCGCGCGTGGGGCGCTGCGCGAACACTGGCCCGAGTACCTGATCGAGGCCTGGGCGCTCGGGACCTTCATGATCGCGGCCGGCACGGCCACGACGCTGATCGAGTCTCCGGGTACCCTGGTACGCAGCACGCTCGCCGATGCGGGAATGCGCCGCGCGCTGATCGGTCTGCTGATGGGCCTGACCGCGGTGGCACTGATCTATTCACCCTGGGGCCGGCGCTCCGGCGCGCACATGAACCCGGCGGTCACGCTGGCGTTCTTCAGCCTCGGGCGCGTCGCGCCGCTCGACGCGCTGTACTATGCGCTGGCGCAGTGCGCCGGAGGGCTGCTCGGCGTGCTGGCGGCGTGGCTGGTGCTCGGCGATGCGTTCGCGCAGCCACCGGTCCGGTTCATCGCCACCGTTCCGGGACCGGCGGGGGTCGGCGTCGCGTTCATCGCCGAAGCGATCGCTGCCGGTGGATTGATGCTCGCGATCCTGATCGTGATGAGTCGCGCGCGCTGGGCGCGCTATACCGGGCTGCTCGCCGGCGCGCTGGTCGCCGTGCTGGTCACGCTGGAAGCCCCGCTGTCCGGCATGAGCATCAATCCGGCACGCTCGCTGGCCTCGGCGCTGCCGTCGGGCATCTGGACGGCGATCTGGATCTACCTGCTGGCGCCGTGCCTCGGCATGTGGCTCGCGACACGGGTGTATCTCGCGATCGGCGCGGCGCGCGCGGCCGGTTGCGCCAAGCTGCGCCATACGCCCGGACAGCCGTGCATCCACTGCGGGTACGCGCCATGAGCGGCTACGACGCGATCGTGATCGGTTCGGGCGCCGGCGGCGCGGCCGCCGCGTACGCACTCGCGACGCGCGGCCGGCGCGTGCTGATCCTGGAGCGCGGCGAGCGCCTGCCGCGAGACGGCAGCACGCTGCAGGTGGACGCGGTCGTGACCCGTGGCCGTTTCCTGAGTACGGAGATCTGGAGTGACGGGCGCGGCCGCGCGCTGCGACCCGAAGAGCACTTCAACGTGGGCGGCAAGACCAAGTGGTACGGTGCGGCGCTGCTGCGATTCGCGCCGCACGAGTTCGATCCGGAGCCGGCCTATGGTGCGCGCGGCTGGCCGATCGGCCATGCCGAGCTCGCGCCGTACTACGCGGAGGCCGAGCGTCTGCTCGGAGTGCGGCAATTCGATTGCGAGCCGGGGCTGGCGTGCCTGCTCGCCGGACTGGGCTCGACCGCGCCGGCCTGGCAGTCCACGCCGCTGCCGCTGGCGCTCGCGGCCGGCATCCTCGCGGACCCGAACGAGGCCTCGCATTTCGACGGCTTTGCGAGCGTCGGCGACTTCAAGGGGGATGCCGAAGTGTCGCTGCTCGGCCACCTGGCCGGCCGGCCCAATGTCGAACTGCGCACCGGCGCCGAAGTGCAGGCGCTGCTGCCCGCCGAGGCGGGCGGCCCGCGCGTCGACGGGGTACGGCTGGCCAGCGGGGAGCCACTGCGTGCACGCACGGTGCTGCTGGCGGCCGGGGCATTGCACTCGCCGCGGCTGCTGGCCGGCTATCTGGCCGCCACCGGGCTGCAGCAGCGGCTGCCCGGCGCCGCGCTGGTCGGACGCAACCTCAAGATGCACCTGCTGACCGCGGTGGTGGTGCTCACCGGCTCGCGCCAGGCCGACCTGCTGCGCAAGACGATGCTGACCGGGCATCCGGGCTTCCCGCACAGTTCCGTACAGCCGCTCGGCTTCGGGGCCGACCTGATCGGCACGCTGGTACCGCGGCCCGTGCCGCGACTGCTGGCGCGTGGCATCGGTGCGCGCGCGTACGGCTTCTTCCTGCAGACCGAGGATGGCTCGCATCCCGACAACCGCGTGGTCCCGGGCAGCGGCACGGGGCCGGGTGCGCGGCGACCGGTGCTCGACTACGACGCCGTGCGACTGCCGGAGGCGCGGCGCGAGCATGCCGCGCTGGTCGGAGCGTTCCAGTTCGCGCTGCTGCGCGCCGGCTACCTGAGCTACTCCCAGCGGATCGGAGCGCAAGGCACCGCGCACGTCTGCGGCACGCTGATCGCCGGCGCGGATGCACGCGAATCCGTCGTGGATGCGACGGCGCGGGTCCATGGCGTGGACGGGCTGTACGTGGTCGACGGCAGCGTGCTGCCGCGTTCCAGCAGGGTCAATCCGGCGCTGTCGATCTACGCGTGGGGGCTGCGCGCCGGCGGCCTGCTGGCCGGGGAGCTGCAGCGGTGAGGACTGCAGGGTCGGTGCGATGCCGGGCCCCGGCGGCACTACGATGGGCGCTGCTGCTGCTGGTCGTGCTGGGAAGTGCGCGGGGCCCTGTCGCGGTGGCCGAGGCGCTCGTCGGTGGGGTCGACTCGGTCGGTATACCGGTCACGGACGCCGAACGCTCGATCGCGTTCTATACCCAGGTGCTGCAGTTCCACGCCGTCGCCGACCGCACCGTCGGCGGTACGGCCTACGATCGGCTGTTCGGCGTGCAGGGCCTGCGATTGCGTGCCGTGCGCCTTCAGCTCGGCGGCGACTCGATCGAGCTGCTGCAATACCGGTCTCCTTCCGGGCGGCCCGTGCCCGCCGATGCGCGCAGCGATGATCGCTGGTTCGAGCACATCGCGATCATCGTCAGCGACATGGACCGGGCCTATGCGCTGGCTGCGGGACCACCACGTGCGCGCCGTGTCCGCAGGGCCCCAGGTGCTGCCGGCCTGGAATCCGGCTGCCGGCGGAATAGCGGCCTACTATTTCAAGGATCCGGACGGCAATCCGCTCGAAATCCTGCATTTCCCGCCAGGCAAGGGCGCACCCCGATGGCACGCGGCATCCCGCCAGCTGTTCCTCGGCATCGATCACACCGCGATCGGGGTGGCCGACAGTGCGGCGAGCCTCGCTTACTATCGCGACGCGCTCGGATTCAGGGTTGCCGGCGAGAGCGACAACTACGGCGCCGAACAGGAGCGCCTGAGCGGTGTGCCCGGCGCGCACGTGCACATCACGACGCTGCGCGCGGCGGCCGGACCGGGGGTTGAACTGCTCGAGTACCGCGCGCCGCGCAGCGGCCGACCCTACCCGGCGGACACCCGGGCGAGCGATCACTGGCAATGGATCCTCGGCCTGCGGGTGCGGCCGGGAAGCGCTGCCGTCGCGATCGAGCCGCTGCGGCGCTGGCATTGGATCTCGCAGCAGCCCACCGAACTTGGCGGCGAGGCCCTGGGGTTTCGCGACGCGCTGATGCTGCGCGATCCCGACGGGCACGCGGACAACCTGATTCTCCACTAGCTGCGCTGGCCGCTCCGGCCTCGCCAGGAGTCCTCACGATGCGCACTGCCGGTTCAGCACCCGATGCTTCCGCCTCGCTGGCGCGCGCAGGCTCCTGGTGGCCGCGCCTGATTCGAGCGCAAGCGGGGATATTCCGCCTCGCGGGCCTGCTGGGCTGGCCGAAGCTCGACCTGCTGGTGCGGTTGGGGGTGGCCCAGGGCTTCTTCGTCTCCGGCGTGCTCAAGGTCACGAACTGGGAGTCCGCGCTGTACCTGGCCGCACACGAGTATCCGGTGCGTTGGCTGGATCCGGTGCTGGCCGCGTGGCTGGGCGCCGCGATCGAACTGGTGTGTCCGGTGCTGCTCGCCGCGGGGTTGCTGACGCGCTACACGGCGCTGCCGCTGCTCGGCCTGGTACTGGTGGAGCAGGGGAGCTACAACGCGACCGACGGCCAGCTGTTCACGGCCGCGCTGCTGGGCTGGTATGTGGTGCAGGGCGCCGGCGGATTCTCCCTTGACGCGCTGCTGCGCCGGGGCTTGGCCGACAGTGCGCTGCCGCTCGCTCCGCGGCTGCTGCGTGCCTCGGGCTGGGTGCGCTCGCAGGTCACGCCCTACTACCTGGTAGTGGTGCGTGCGTGGTTCGGACTCGCGTTGCTGCTCGGCGCCGCGCACGCGATCGCCTTCATGGGCCTGCCGGTGGGCCAGCTCGCGCCCTGGCTCCCCGTGCATACCGCGTCCGCGTGGTCCGCGTCCCTGGCGCTCGCCGCGGGTGCACTGCTGCTGAGCGGGCTCGCCACGCGCTACACCGCGATCGCGCTGCTGCTGCTCGCTGCCGGCGCGGCCATGATGCGTTCGCCGTTCGCCGAGGACCAGTATCTGTTCTGGACGCTCGTGCTGCTGGCGATGCAGGGCGGCGGGCGCCTGTCCGTCGACGCACTGATCAGCCTGTGGCTGCGCGCACGCTTTCCGGAACTGGACGGCAAGCCGGCCTTCGCGCTCGAGGGCCTGCCGCGCGTCGTGATCGTGGGCGCAGGATTCGCGGGCCTGCGCTGCGCTGCGGCGCTGCGGCGCGTACGCGCCGCGGTGACCCTGGTCGACCGGGACAACTATCATCTGTTCCAGCCGCTGCTCTACCAGGTCGCGACCGCGGCGCTGTCTCCCGGTGACATCGCGAGCCCGGTGCGGTCACTGTTTCGCGAGGCCTTCAATACCCAGGTACTGCGCGCCACCGTGACCGGCATCGACACCGCCCGGCAGCGCGTGCTGCTCGGCGGCCGGGAGCTGCCGTACGATTTCCTGGTGCTCGCGACCGGCGCCGCGCACAGCTATTTCGGCAAGGACCAGTGGCAACCCTATGCGCCCGGACTCAAGCGCATCGAGGATGCGACGGCGATCCGACGCCGCCTGCTGCTCGCGTTCGAGCAGGCCGAGGCCAGCGAGGACGCCGAGGAGCGACGCCGGCTGCTGACCTTCCTGATCGTCGGCGGCGGTCCGACCGGCGTCGAACTCGCCGGCGCGATCGCCGAGCTGGCCCGATTTGGCATGGAGAAGGAATTCCGGCGCTTCGACCCGAGCAGTGCGCGCATCGTGCTGGTGCAATCGGCGCCGCGGGTACTGCCGACCTTCGACGAGCGGCTCAGTGCGATCGCGCAGCGCAGCCTGGAGCGGCTCGGCGTCGAAGTGCTGACGGGCAGCCGGGTCGAGCAGATCGATGCGCTGGGTGTCCTCGTGAGCGGTCGGCGGATCGATGCACGTACGGTGCTGTGGGCGGCGGGTGTCATGGCGTCGCCCGCCGCGCGGTGGCTCGCTGCCGAAGCCGACAGTGCCGGCCGCGTGAAGGTCGGAACCGACCTGCGTGTTCCGGGGCTGCCGCGGGTGTTCGTGATCGGGGATACCGCCCTCAGCCTCGGCTGGGAGGGTAAGCCGGTGCCCGGACTCGCGCCGGCCGCGCAGCAGGCGGGCCAGTACGCGGCGCACTGCATTGCCGCGCAGCTGGCGGGCGCGGCCGCGCCGCCGCCGTTCGCGTACCGCCATCGCGGCAGCCTCGCGACCATCGGCCGCAAGGCCGCGGTCGCGGACTTCGGCGCTCTGCGGCTGTGGGGCGCGCCGGCGTGGTGGCTCTGGGGCCTGGTGCACGTCGGATTCCTGGTCGGCGTGCGCAATCGCGTCGCGACGATGACCAACTGGTTCTGGGCCTACCTGACCTTCGGCGGCGGCATCCGGCTGATCACCGGCGAGGAGGCTGCCGCGCCGGCAGCGCCGGCAACCGGCGCCGCGGCGACGGAGTCAGCCAGCGGCGGGTAGAATTGCGGCCGGTGCCGGAGGGTCACTGCGAATGCCGTCTTTCGATACCGTTTCCAAGGTCGATACGCACGAGCTCACCAATGCCGTGGACCAGGCCAGGCGTGAACTGGAAAAGCGCTACGACCTGCGCGGCACCAATGCGCGCTTCGAACTCGAGGGTTTCGTGATCACGCAGTTCGCCCCGAGCGAGTACCAGCTCGATCAGCTGCTGGACATCCTGCGCCTGCGCCTGGCTGCGCGGGGCATCGACGCGCGCTGCCTGGAGCTCGGCGAAGTCGAGACCAATCTCGCCGGATCGCGGCGCAAGCTCACGATCCGGCAGGGAATCGAGCAGGCGCAGGCCAAGCAGCTGATCGCCTCATTGAAGGCGGCGAAGCTCAAGGTCGAGGCCCAGATCCAGGGCGACAAGCTGCGGGTCACGGGCAAGAAGCGCGATGACCTGCAGCTCGCGATCGCGCTGCTGCGCAAGGCCGACGTGGAACTGCCGCTGCAGTTCGAGAACTTCCGCGACTGAGACGCGCCGCTACAGCCGCCGGCCCTGGATGAACTGCAGGATGATCAAGACGACCGCGATCACCAGCAGCACGTGGATGAATCCGCCCATCGTATAGGAGCTCACGAGACCGAGCAGCCAGAGTATGACCAGGACGATCGCGATGGTGTAGAGCATGCTCGTTGATCCTCATCCAGCCGATGGCGTTTCGCCGGCATTCAGCGGCGCGGGGACGGTACGGTGCCCGTACCGGCGCCGGCCGGTCGGTGCGCTGGCGCACACAGCCGCCGGTCAGCTCAGCGCGCGCGAGTACGCCGCCTTCGCGGTCCGGTAGCAGCAGCAGGCGGCCTTCTCGAGTCCGCGCGCGTCGAGCACGTCGACGCGGCCGCGGCTGTAGCGGATCAGCCGGCGCGACTGCAGGGCACCGGCCGCGCGCGTGACGCCGGCGCGCCGTACCCCCAGGATGCTGGCCAGGAATTCGTGCGTGACCCTGAAGACGTCGGAATGCGCGCGATCGCGCGTCATCATCAGCCAACGCGCGAGCCGGGCCTCGAGCAGGTGAAAATGGGTACAGGCGACGAGCTGCGAGACCTGGCCCAGGCGCACGCACGCGTACAGGTTGAGCCGTGCGCGCAGGGCGACGCTGCGCGCGAGTTCCTGCTGGAACCTCACTGCCTCGATGCGCCAGGCCGATCCGGCACCCTGCACCTGCGCGCGCAGCGGCGATCGGGTCAGGCCGAGCATCAGGGACAGGCCCAGCATCCCTTCATCGCCCACCAGCGCGACCTCGATGCCGTCCTGGTCCTCGGTCCGCGCGATCACCGACACGAAGCTGCGGGTCGGAAAGAACGCATGGCGCATCGGCTCACCCGGCGTGAACAGCACCTCGGCCAGCGCCAGTTCCACCGGCTCGCAGCGCGCCAGCAGGTGCCTGCGGTCGCGCTCGGGAAGCGGCGCCAGGAGCCGGTTGCCGGCCGGCGCGCTCGATATCTGGGACATGCACTTTCTCCGGCCATCGGCACGGCCTGACGCGACCGGGAGCCGAGCATGGGCAGCGCCAGGCGCGGCGTCCGTGCGCTGCACCACGCTGCGGCAGGAATGCTGGCCCGGAGGGGAGGCTCACCGCGGCAGCAGGCGATCGGTCTCCCGCTTGACCACCGCATAGCATTCGCACGACAGGCGCTCGAGCGCAGGGCGGTCCAGGACCGTGATCTGTCCGCGGCTGTAGCGGATGATGCCGAGCTTCTGCAGCTTGCCGGCGGCTTCGGTCACGCCCTCGCGCCGCACGCCGAGCATGTTGGCGATGAGTTCCTGGGTCATGGTCAGCTGATCGACATCGAGCCGGTCGAGCGACAGCAGCAGCCAGCGGCACAGCTGCTGGTCCACCGAGTGATGGCGGTTGCACACGGCCGTCTGGGCCATCTGCGTGAGCAGTGCCTGGGTATAGCGCAGCAGCAGCACGCTGCAGGGCACCGTTGCGATGAAATTCGTCCTTGAGCCGTTGCCCCGGGAGTCGGTACGCACTGCCTGCGCTCTGCACGATCGCGCGGCTCGGCGTGGTCTCGCCGCCCATGAACAGCGCCACTCCGACCAGGCCTTCGTTACCGACCACGGAAATCTCCGCCGATGCGCCGTCCTCCATGACGTAGAGCAGCGACACGATGCTGTTGGTCGGAAAGTACACGTGACGCAGCGCATCACCGGATTCGTACAGCACCTTGCCGAGCGGCATGTCGACCGGCTGCAGGTGGGGAAACAGCGCGGCCCGCTCCGCCGGCGGCAGCGCCGCCAGCAGATGATTCTGCCCTGGACTGAGCGGATCGGTCGTCACGGCTTTCATCAGCGTTCCCGCGGCAGACGGATCGGAGAGGGGTTCAGCGGGGCCGTTGCGCGCCGCCAGATTACCCGATACCGGGAATCGACAGGTGGCAATTATGTGTCCTGGCGTACGCACCACCACGAACGGCCGCGGCGTGTCTGTGCGATGGCGCACGAGGCGCCACCGTGCAGATTAGCGTTACAGTGCAGCCACGCGTCCCGTGACGGAGTGTGCGCAGTGCAGATACGCCTTGGCTATGAATTGCTGTATCGGTGTCCGCAACCGACCCCGATGATCCTGAACCTGAGCATTCACTACACGCGCGCCGCGGATCTGATCCGACCGGACCTGATGATCACCGAGCCGTGGGTGCCATTGACGCTGTACCGTGATGGGTTCGGCAACTGGTGCACGCGGCTGGTGGCGCCGAGCCGGCGCACTGCGCATCGCCGCGGATGCATTGATCCACGATCGCGGCGACGTCGAGCCGGTCGTGTCGCAGGCGGCGCAGCACAGCGTCGAGACGCTGCCGGAGGAGACGCTGGTGTACCTGCTCGGCAGCCGCTACTGCGACACCGAACAGCTCTCGGCGAGCGCCTGGCAGCTGTTCGGTGGCAGCGCGCCGGGATGGTCGCGCGTACAGGCGATCTGCGACTACGTCCACGAGCGCATCGCCTTCGGCTATCAATATGCGCGCGTGACGAAGACCGCGTCCGAGACGTTCCACGAGCGTCAGGGGGTGTGTCGCGATTATGCGCACCTGGCCATCGCGTTCTGTCGCTGCCTCAACATCCCGGCGCGCTATTGCACCGGCTACCTTGGCGACATCGGCATTCCCGCCGTCGATGCGCCGATGGACTTCGCGGGCTGGTTCGAGGCCTACCTGGGCGGCGCCTGGCATACCTTCGATGCGCGCAACAACACGCCGCGCGCCGGGCGCGTGCTGATCGCCCGCGGGCGCGATGCCGCGGATGTCGCGATCAGCATGACGTTCGGACCGAACCTGCTCGAAGGCTTCCGCGTGTGGGCCGATGAGGTGCCGGTACTACGCAACTGACGCCGCGGGCGCGGTCAGACCGGGAACGCGACGCCGGACAGCCGGGCACACTCCGCCAGCAACCGATCCTGCAGCGCCGCGTCGTGCGCCGCGGGATTCGCCGCCCGCGGACGCAGGTGATAGAAGTACTGTCCGCTCACGAGTGCCGCGGGCTCGTCGCTCGACGCGAGCCACACCTGGGTCTCGGCGCCGGCCGCGAGATCGTCGGGCGCATCCGGTCCGCCCATCCGGGTCGCGACCCAGCCGGGCTCGAGCGCGTTCGAGAGCACCTCGGGCCAGCGGCGAGCGATACCGAATGCGAGCATCGCATCGTGCAGCTTCGAATCGGCATAGGCGCGCGAGCCCTGCCATGCGCGATGCTCCCAGTTCAGGTCCTCGAGGCTGGCGTCGGCGCCGCGATGCAGCCCGGAGCTCAGGAACACCAGCCGCTTCGGCTTCTGGATCAGCGCGCTCAGCAGGTACGGGGCCAGCGTATTGACGGCGAACACCTGGGCGAGACCGTCGACCGTCACGATGCGCCCGCGCTCCTGGAAGCCGACGCCGGCGTTGTGGATCACGGCATCGAAGCGGCCGCTGCGGTTGGCCTGTTCGGCAAGTTGACGGACCTGCGCGATGCTCGCGAGGTCGCCCACCAGCGCGGACTCCGCGCCGGGGGCTGCGGCCAGGGCCTGCGCGGCGCGCGCGGCGCTGCGGGCGTGCAGCACCACCCCATGTCCGGACTGGATCAGCCGCCGGGCCGCGAGCAGTCCGAGGCCGTCGGCCGATCCGGTGATGAACACGCGCGCCATGCGGGCCCGCGCCTTCAGGACCCGGGGGGCCCAGGCAGCAGTGACCGGATGCGGGATTGCATGCGCTGGAGGTCCGGTTCGCCCTCGAAGCGCGCGACGATGTGACCGCGGCCGTCGATCAGGTAGCTGCACGGCAGGCCGAGTACGCCGCCGAACAGCGCGCCGAGCTGCGCATCACCCATCACGACCGGGTAGTCCAGATGGAATTTCCGGTAGGCCGCCCGCACCGGAGCCGGGCCATCGTCCATCGAGACGCCGAGTACCTGCAGTCCGGCGGGGCCGTAGCGTCGCTGCCAGTCCGCGAAGCGCGGGATCTCTGACAGGCACGGACCACACCAGGTGGCCCAGAAGTTCAGCAGCACCAGCTTGCCGCGGTAGGAGTGCAGGGCGATGGATCGGCCATCGAGGTCGGTGCGGGTGAAGTCCGGTGCGTCGCGCAGCGTGCCTGCCGCGTCGGCCGCGTGCGCCAGCGGCACGCCGACCAGTGCGGCCAGAAAAGTGCCGAGGAGCAGCGTGCCGAGGAGAAGCGCACCGGGCAGCGGCGTGTGGCACCGTGGGCGCACGGGCCCGCTAGTTGGCATGGGGAGCCCCCGGAGCGTCGTTGCGGGTGACCGGATAGCCGGGCTTGACCCAGTCGTCGCCGAAGTCGTGCGCCAGGTGCAGGACCTCGAGCCGCGTGAATCCGAGCGCATGCAATGCGTCGTAGGCCGCCGCGATGTTCGGGCAATGGCTCCACGGGCAGCAGCCGCAGTAGATCACGACCGGCGACTCGCGCGGCACGGACGCGACCCGGGCGCGCAGCAGCGCGAGGCCATCATCCTGCCCGGCGGGACCCGCGAATTCGGCGCCCCGGATATGAGCCTGGTCGAACAGCATCCGGAATCCGACCTGCAGTATCAACGGTGCCCGCGCGGTGGGGTCGCGCAGCCGCGCGGCGAGCTGTGCCGGCTCGATCAGCGCGCCCGACGGGATCGACGCGGCGGGGCGGGTGCGCGCGTACACCGGCGCGGCCGCGCCGAGCAGTCCGAACGCCACCGCGCCGGCGATCAGCCGTGACATCGCCCTCCGGTTCATGCGCAGGCCTCCCGCACTCCATCGAGCCATCCGCCCGAGCCCCCAGGCGGCAGTCTAGCGGCTTCCGCGCTGGGAGAATATGCGCGGCGCGGTTAACCTTGGGGCTCGAAGTTACCAGTCATC
>CAWIQV010000023.1:0-91981 GCA_963838275.1 uncultured Gammaproteobacteria bacterium
GGCTGGAGGCTTCGCGGCGCGCGCGCGTGAGCTTGTCGTAGAACTCCGAATCCTCGAACTGCTGCAGCTCGAGCGTCAGGGCCTTCTCCAGGATCATCACGTTGACGCGCTGGCCGAGCTGCGCGCGCAGCAGCGACTGGCACAGCGAGAGTCCGCGCTGCGCACCGGCCAGCATCGCCACCAGCAGTCCCTCGAGCAGCACCAGCCGGAACACGTGGGCCGGATCGTGGCCGGCAGCCGCGCGCGCGCCCAGCACCGCGTCGACGATCCTCGAGCCGACGTAGGCCACTCCCGCCGGCAGCGCACCGGCCAGCAGCGTCAGTCCGGCCAGACCTCCGAGCAATGCGCGATTGGTCTCCGCGACCAGTACGATCGCGCGCCGGCTGTAGCCGAACACGCCGGCGAGGCCGCGCAGCAGGTCGGTACCGGTGCCGTCGTGCGCCGCGCCCCGGGCCGCCGCCACGCGTGCGCCGGCCCGCGCCCCGTGCCCGGCCGAGAGTTCCACCATGACGCCTTCAGGCCTTGGCGACCACGGCTGCTTCCGGCTCGTAGCCGAGATTCGGGCCGAGCAGGCGCTCGGCCTGCTCGAGCGTGATGCCCTTGCGGCGCGCGTAATCGTCCACCTGGTCGCGATCGATGCGTCCGACCGCGAGATAGCGTGCCTCGGGGTGCGAGAAGTACCAGCCGCTGACCGCCGCGGTCGGGTACATCGCGAACGATTCGGTCAGCGTGATGCCGACGCGTCGCTCGACGTCGAGCAGCCGCCACAGCGTCGTCTTCTCGGAATGGTCCGGGCAGGCCGGATAGCCGGGCGCCGGACGGATGCCGCGGTACTCCTCGCGGATCAGCTGCTCGTTGCCGAACTTCTCCTCCGGTGCGTAGCCCCAGAACTCGCGTCGTACGCGCTCGTGCAACCGCTCGGCGAAGGCCTCCGCGAGGCGGTCGGCCAGCGCCTTGAGCAGGATCGCGGAGTAGTCATCGTGCTGCGCCTCGAATCGCGCCAGCGGGGATTCGATGCCCACGCCGGCCGTGACCGCGAACGCGCCGAGGTAGTCGCGGCACTGGGAAGCGCGGGGCGCCACGTAGTCGGCCAGGGCCGCGTGCGCCTTGCCCTCGGGCAGGTCGCGCTGTGCGCGCAGGAAATGCAGCCGCTCGAGCACCTGCGTGCGCGTGTCGTCGGTATAGAGTTCCACGTCCTCGTCGATCGAATTGGCGGGAAACAGGCCGAATACTCCGCGCGCGTGCAACCAGTGCTCGCGGATCACGGTGCGCAGCATCCGTCGTGCGTCGGCATACAGGCTGCTCGCCTGCTCGCCGAACTGCGGGTCGGTCAGGATGTCGGGAAACCGGCCGCGCAGCTCCCAGGCCTGGAAGAACGGGGTCCAGTCGATGTAGCGCGTCAGCTCCTCGATCGAGTACTCCTCGAAGCTGCGCACGCCGAGCATGCGCGGCACCGGCGGCAGGTAGCCGCTCCAGTCCAGGCGCGGACGATTGGCTCGCGCCTCGGCGAGGCTCAGCTGCGGCGTCTTGGCGCGACGCGTACCGTGCTGCGAGCGGCGCAGCGCATGCTCGGCCTTGATGCGCTCGACGTAGGCGGCACGGGTGGCAGGGGTGACCAGTTGCTGGCACACGCCCACCGCGCGCGACGCGTCCTTCACGTAGATCACGGCACCCGCATACTGCGGGTCGATGCGCACCGAGGTATGCGCCGGGGAAGTCGTGGCACCGCCGATCAGCAGCGGCATGCTGAAGCCCTGCCGCTGCATCTCGCGTGCGACGTGCACCATCTCGTCGAGCGACGGGGTGATCAGGCCCGACAGCCCGATCATGTCGGCGCGCTCGCGCTGCGCGGCATCGAGGATCTTGTCGCATGCGACCATCACCCCCAGATCCACGACTTCGAAGTTATTGCACTGCAATACCACGCCGACGATGTTCTTGCCGATGTCGTGCACGTCGCCCTTCACCGTCGCGAGCACGATACGGCCGTTGGTGCTGCGCTGTCCGCCCCCCGCCGCCTTCGCCTGCTCGATGTAGGGAATCAGGTGCGCGACCGCGCGCTTCATCACGCGTGCGGACTTCACCACCTGCGGCAGGAACATCTTGCCGGCGCCGAACAGGTCGCCGACCACGTTCATGCCGTCCATCAGCGGCCCTTCGATCACCTGCAATGGCCGCTCGAACTGGCTGCGCGCCTCCTCGGTGTCCTCGATCACGTATTCGTCGATGCCACGCACCAGCGCGTGCTCGAGGCGCTTGCCGACCGGCCAGTGGCGCCAGCTCAGGTCCTGGGCTGGACGCGCGCCGGCCTCGCCGCGGTAGCGGGCCGCGATCTCGAGCAGCCGCTCGGTCGCATCCGGCCGGCGGTTCAGGATCACGTCCTCGACCCGCTCGCGCAAGCCAGGCTCGATCTCCTCGTAGATCGCGAGCTGGCCGGCATTGACGATGCCCATGCTCATGCCGGCACGGATCGCGTGGTAGAGGAATACCGAATGCATCGCCTCGCGCACCGGCTCGTTGCCCCGGAACGAAAACGACACGTTGCTGACTCCCCCGCTCACCAGCGCATGGGGACAGCGTTCACGGATCCGCGCCGTGGCCTCGATGAAGTCGAGCGCGTAGCCGTTGTGTTCCTCGATTCCGGTCGCGACCGCGAAGATGTTCGGATCGAAGATGATGTCCTCGGGCGGGAAGCCCACCTGCTGCGTCAGCAGCCGGTACGAGCGCTCGCAGATCGAGACCTTGCGCGCCACGGTGTCGGCCTGGCCGGCTTCGTCGAACGCCATCACGACCACCGCGGCGCCGTAGTCGCGCACCAGGCGCGCCTGCGCGAGGAACGGCGCCTCGCCCTCCTTCAGGCTGATCGAGTTGACGACGCCCTTGCCCTGCAGGCACTTCAGGCCAGCCTCGATGACCGTCCACTTCGACGAATCGATCATCACCGGCACGCGCGCGATGTCCGGCTCGGAAGCGATCAGCTGCAGCATGCGTACCATGGCCGCCTGGGAGTCGAGCATCCCTTCGTCCATGTTCACGTCGATGATCTGCGCCCCACCCGCGACCTGGGCCCGCGCGATGTCGAGTGCACCGGCGTAGTCGTCAGCCTCGATCAGGCGGCGGAACCTGGCCGAGCCGGTCACGTTGGTGCGCTCGCCGACGTTCACGAACAGGCTGTCGGGTCCTATGTCCAGCGGTTCGAGCCCGGAGAGGCGGCAGCGGGGCGCGAGCCGCGGCAGCTGGCGCGGCGGCAGCGGTGCGACCGCCTCGCGGATATGCGCGATGTGTCCGGCATTCGTGCCGCAGCAGCCGCCGACGATGTTGACCAGTCCGCTGGCCGCGAATTCCCGGATCAGGTCGGCGGTCTCGCAGGCCTGTTCGTCGTACTCGCCGAAGGCATTGGGCAACCCGGCGTTCGGATAGGCGCACACGGCGACGTCGGCGATGCGGGACAGCTCCTCGACGTACGGGCGCAGCTGGCGGGCGCCGAGCGCGCAGTTCAGGCCGACCACGGCCGGCTTCGCGTGGCGGATCGAATTCCAGAACGCCTCCACGGTCTGGCCCGAGAGCGTGCGCCCGGAAGCGTCGGTGATCGTGCCGGAAACCATGATCGGCAGGTCGACTCCGCGCTCGCGCATCGTGCGCCGCACCGCGAACAGCGCTGCCTTGGCATTGAGCGTGTCGAACACCGTCTCGATCAGCAGCAGGTCGACCCCGCCCTCGATCAATGCGGCGCAGGCCTCGCCGTAGGTCGCCACCAGCTGATCGAAGCTGATATTGCGGAATCCCGGATCGTTCACGTTCGGCGACAGCGATGCCGTGCGGTTGGTCGGGCCGATCGCCCCGGCCACGAACCGCGGCCGTCCGGTGCGTTCCGCGAACTCGTCCGCCGCGGAGCGCGCCAGGCGGGCGGCCGCCACGTTGAGTTCCGTGACCAGTCCCTCCATGCGGTAGTCCCCGAGCGAAGGTGCGCTCGAGTTGAAGGTGTTGGTCTCGATGATGTCGGCGCCGGCAAGCAGGTAGCTCTGGTGGATCTCGCGGATCACGGCGGGCTGGGTCAGGGACAGGAGATCGTTGTTGCCCTTCAGGTCGGCAGGCCAGTCGCGGAAGCGCTCGGCGCGATACGCGGCTTCGTCGAGTCCGTAGCCCTGGATCATCGTGCCCATGGCGCCGTCGAGCACCAGGATGCGCTGCGTGAGCAGTTGCTTGAATTCGGCTATGCGTTGCTCGCGCGTCATGGGGTCGGCTCCGCTCGCACGCCGAGGGCATGACAGATCGCGAAAGTCAGGTCGGCGCGGTTCAGGGTGTAGAAATGGAACTCGTGGACGCCTTCGCGCACCAGCGTCTCGACCTGGCCGATGGCGAAAGCCGCGGCGATCATGCGCCGCGTATCGGCATCGTCGTCGAGTCCGTCGAAGCGCGCCCGCAGCCAGTCCGGCACCGCCGCGCCGCAACGCTGCGCAAAGCGCAGCATCTGCGGCATGCGCGTGATCGGCAGGATGCCCGGCACCAGGCTGGCCGCGATCCCGGCGGCCGCGCAGCGGTCCCGGAAGCGCAGGAACACCGCCGTGTCGAAGAAGAACTGGGTGATGGCGCGCGCCGCACCGGCATCGAGCTTGGCCTTGAGGTTGTCGAGGTCGAACCCGGGGCTCGGTGCCTCGGGATGCACCTCCGGATAGGCAGCCACGGAGATTTCGAAGTCACCGATGCGTCGCAGGCCGCGCACCAGGTCGACCGCGTAGTCGAATCCGCCGGGATAGGGCCGGTAGCCGCCGGAGCCCTGGGGCGCATCGCCGCGCAGCGCGACGATATGGCGGATCCCCGAGTCCCAGTAACCGCGGGCAATCTCGAGGATGTGCTCCCGATCGGTCCCGATGCAGGTCAGGTGCGGTGCCGCAGTCAGCGCAGTCTCGGCCGCCACGCGCGCGACGACCTGGTGGGTACGCTCGCGGGTCGAGCCATCCGCGCCATAGGTGACCGACACGAAACGCGGTCGCAGCGGGGCGAGCCGCTGGATCGAGGCCCAGAGCGTCTGCTCCATCTTTTCGTCCGCCGGCGGGAAGAACTCGAACGAGACCTGTATCGGCTCCCGGCGCTCCCGCAGCGCGCTGCCGATACCGGTCTCGGAGGATGCGACGCTCATCGGCCACCCGCCCCCGCCTGCGGGTCGGGTCGACGTGCCAGTGCGATGATCAGGTGCCGATCGGCCAGATCGCAGGGTCGCAGGCGACCGGCATCCAGGCCGGCGCCGGCGAGCCAGCGACGCAATTCCGCGAGTGCATTGTCCGGCGCCCGATCGGCGATCGCCTCGAAATCCTCGACGATCAGCAGCCGGCCTCCCGCCCGCAGGGTGCGCGCCGCCTCCGCGACCGCCGCACGGGGTTGGGACGTCGGGGCCAGCACCCGATCCATCGTCACGGTGTCGAAGACCTGGTCTTCGAACGGCAGCCCGTACATGTCGCCGCGCCGGAATTCGCAGTGACTGAGGCCGGCGCCATGGACGCGCGTGCGGGCCAGGCGCAGTGCCGGAGCCGACAGGTCGATGCCGACCGCGTGACGCGCCCGGGGTCCGAGGATCTCGAGCATCAGACCAGTGCCGGTCCCGATATCCAGCAGTTCGCCGATGCCCGCGGGACCCAATTCCTCGAGCAGCACACCCTCGAGCATTTCGCGCCCCTCCACCTCTGCGCCGGCAGCCCCGTCGCCGATCGTGGTGCGCTCCCGGACCACGCGGGCCGCGTGCTCGCGATCGCGCCGCAGCGCTGCGGCCTCGGGATCGAGCATCGAGAGCAGCAGGCGCGACCAGTCCAGCGCGCGCCCCAGCACCGGCGCGCGGTAATACACGCACTGCTGTTCGCGGAACCGGTCCAGGAAACCCGCCTCGCTGAGCACGCGCAGGTGACGGGAAATACGAGGCTGGCTCTGCCCGAGGATCCGGCAGAGTTCGCCGACGGTGAACTCACCGTGGCTCAGCAGCACGAGCAGGCGCAGCCGCGTCGGTTCAGCGGCTCCCTTGAGCGCCTGAACGACCTGCCCAAGGTCAGTACTGGCCTTTGACTCTTTAAACATATAAAGAAAAGCTTATACTAATCCATTCAGTGTAACCCCAACAGGGAGGTTCTGCTACCCTCGGCGCCCTTTTGGCGACCCGCCGCGGTTTTCACACCCCATGCCACGCCCCATCCGCAATATCGCGATCATCGCGCACGTCGACCATGGCAAGACCACGCTGGTCGATTGCCTGCTCAAGCAGTCCGGGACCTTCGCCGCACACGAGAAGATGGGCGAGCGGATCATGGATTCGAACGACATCGAGCGCGAGCGCGGCATCACGATCCTGGCCAAGAACTGCGCGATCGACTACGGCGGTACGCGCATCAATATCGTCGATACCCCCGGGCATGCCGACTTCGGCGGCGAAGTCGAGCGCGTGCTGTCCATGGTCGACGGCGTGCTGCTGCTGGTCGACGCCGTCGAGGGTCCGATGCCACAGACCCGCTTCGTCACGCGCAAGGCGCTGGCACTGGGCCTCAACGCGATCGTGGTGGTCAACAAGATCGACCGCCCGGGAGCACGTCCGGGATGGGTGATCGACCAGACCTTCGAACTGTTCGACAAGCTGGGCGCCACCGACGCGCAGCTCGACTTCCCGGTGATCTACGCCTCGGCGCTGCAGGGCTGGGCGAGCACCGACATGACGCGGCGCGAGCCGGACATGTCGGCGCTGTTCGAGGCGATCCTGCAACACGTGCCGGCGCCGCCGGCCGATGCCGCGGCGCCGTTGCAGCTGCAGATCTCCACCCTCGACTACAACTCCTACGTCGGCCGGATCGGCATCGGACGCATCCGCCGCGGCACGCTGCGCCCGGGTCGCAACGTCGCGCTGCGCTACGGGGACGAAGAGCGCGGCGTCGCGAAGATCGCCCAGGTGCTGACCTTCACCGGCCTGCAGCGCTCGCCCGTCGAGGAGGCCAGCGCCGGGGACATCGTCGCGATCACCGGCATCGAGGACGTGAACATCGGCGTGACGATCTGCGATCCCGAGCGGCCCGAAGGCCTGCCGCCGATCCGGGTCGACGAGCCGACGCTGGCGATGAACTTCCAGGTCAACACCTCGCCGCTGGCCGGCCGCGAAGGCAAGTTCGTGACCAGCCGGCAGATCCGCGAACGCCTGTACCGCGAGCTGCAGAGCAACGTCGCGTTGCGGGTCGAGGACACCGCGGATGCCGACGTGTTTCGGGTACTCGGGCGCGGCGAGCTGCACCTGACGATCCTGATCGAGAACATGCGCCGCGAGGGCTTCGAGCTCGCGGTCGGCAAGCCGCAGGTGCTGCGCAAGACCGTCGACGGGCAGGTGCTCGAGCCGTTCGAGGCCCTGACCGTCGACCTGGACGAAGGCCACCAGGGCGGAGTCATGGAAGCACTGGGCACGCGCCGGGCCGAGCTCACCGACATGGTCATCGACGGCAACGGCCGCGCGCGCCTGGAATACCGCGTGCCGGCCCGTGGCCTGATCGGCTTCCAGGGCGAGTTCATGACGCTCACGCGCGGCACCGGACTGATCAGCCATATTTTCGACGGATTCGGCGTGGTCAAGGGAGAGATCCCGGACCGGCACAACGGCGTGCTGATCAGCAACGAGGACGGCGAGGCGGTGGCCTATGCGCTGTTCGCGCTGCAGGAGCGCGGCCGCATGTTCGTCAACCCCGGCGAGAAGCTCTACGAGGGCATGATCATCGGCATCCACAGCCGCGAGAACGACCTGGTCGTCAATCCGATCAAGACCAAGAAGCTCACCAACATCCGCGCCGCCGGCAAGGACGAGGCGATCCTGCTCACGCCGCCGATCCCGCTCACGCTCGAGTACGCGGTGGAGTTCATCGCCGAGGACGAGCTGGTCGAAGTCACGCCGCAGAGCATCCGGATCCGCAAACGACACCTGAAGGAACACGAGCGCCGGCGCGCCTCGCGCGAGGACCCGGTTCCGGTCTGAAACCCCGCCTGGCGGACACCGCCGGGGACGCCTAGGGGAAAGTCCTGATGCCACTCGACGGATACGATCCTATCGTCGCTCCGGCAGACGACAAGGAGTCGACGCATGGACAGACAGCAACGCGGCACGCTCCGGACCGGAATCCAGGTGGCATCGGTGGCCGGATGCGTCACCGCGCTGGTGTTGCTGTGCGCCGGGCCGCCGGCGTCGGCGCAACAAGCCGCCGCGGCGACGCCGATCAAGCCGGTCGTCAGCGTGAACGTGCTGATGGTCAGGTTCGTGGACCAGGCGGCCGATGCGATCTGGACGGCCGCCGTGAAGCCGCCGAAGAACGCTTGCGAATGGGAGCAGGTCGAGTACCGCGCAACGCAGCTGGCGACGACCGGCACGCTGCTCAAGGTCGGCGGCACCGGACCGATGGACATGCAGTGGCGCAATTCCCCCGGGTGGGCCCCATTTGCCGACCATATGACCGAGTTCGCGCTACGGGCCGCGCAGGCGGCCGCGAGCAAGGATCTGCCGGCGCTCAAGGCGGTCGGCGACCAGCTGATCCTGAACTGCGAAGCCTGCCACCGGGCATTCAAGCCGGCAATCCCGACACAGGGGATCGCGACGCACCTGGCGCATACCTCGCCTTCCAGCGAAGGCCTGATCACCACCTGCCAGGGCAAGTAGGCCTGCGGGCAGGGCTGCCCGCATCAGATGGCGAAAATTTAATCTCGCCGCGGGCTCCTTCTGGGGCCCTGCCGGTCTACCGAACACACGGGTGATGCGTTGCGCGTCCCGGTGGACACCACAATCGCAAGGAGCGTAGGCGTATGAATTTCAGATCCAGGTTGGTGCTCGGGGCCGTGGCACTGGGTGGCATGATCGGACTGGCCGGCTTGGCGGTGGGCCAGGAGGCGCCTGCGGCCGGCACTGCCCCGCCGGCGGGCTGGCATCGTCATGCCCGCCCGGGGATGTTGCCCGGCGGCGGACTACTTATCGCGTTGCGGCAGCTGGATCTGAGCCCGTCGCAGCGCCAGCAGGTCAGGACGATCCTGCAGTCGGCCCGGGGGCAGTTCGCTCCGGATCGTGACGCCGCCCGGTCGGACTTCCTGGCACTGTCCAACCCCGGCGACCCGAACTATGCGGCAGCACTGCAGGCCGCGGAACAGCGCGCGAGCGCTCGCATCGAGCAGGCGGGCAAGATCGAGCAGCAGATCTATGAGGTATTGACCGGGGCACAGCAGCAGGCATTGCCCGGCGTGCTGGCCAGCCTGCAGGCCAATCGCGGGAAGTGGCAGCACGGCGGCCCGCCGCCCGCGCCGCCGGCGAGCTGACGGCGTCCTTGCCGATGCGACCGGGCTCGGTCGCGCCGCGGCCCTGCTAGAGACCGGCGCGACCGAGCAGGTCGATGAACTGCCGCAGGTTCGCCGCGAGGGTCGGGTGCTGCGCTTCGAACGCGACCGCGAGTCCCTCGAGCCGATGCGGCACCTGCGCGCCGCCTGCAGGCTCCCCTTCCCGCAGCAGCCGCTCGATGTCGGCCAGCAGCGCGCGCAGCAGCTGGCGCGTATGCTCGTCTACCGGCGCGGCCGCAGCGAGATCCGCGTGCAACTGCGCCAGCGACTGTTCCAGGGAAGGTGAGGACGTGCCTGCGGGACTCATGCGTCGAGTGCTCCATTGCGCTGCGCTGATCTTACGCGATCCCTCCGCGGGCTGTCGGCGCAGCGGGCGTGACGCCGCGCCGTAACCGCCGGCGGACTGCGGCGCGCACGCGCGCGGCCCGGCATCCGCGGCCATCGACCGACGATCCGGCCATCGATGCGCTGTATGGGCTCGATGCGCCGATCGGCACCGGAGACGGCGAACCGCACGACCCCACGGGCGCGCAGAACGGCCTGCTCGCCGTGCCACTGGACTGTCCGTACTGCGGCGAGCCGTTCGAGACGCTCGTGGACCTGTCGGCGGGCAGCGCCGCGTCTATCGAGGATTGCCCCGTCTGCTGCCAGCCGGTCGAATTGCAGGCGGATCTGGACGTGCAGGGCGCACTCGTGGCGCTGCGCGCGTCGCGCGGTGACTAGCCGGCCATCAGGCGGCCGCCAACGGGCGCCGGCGATCCACGGGAGCCGGCGGAATCATTCGTCCTGGGCCGGCTGGCCCGGAAACAGCTCCTCGTTGAACCCGAACATGCGCATGTCCCGCATGCGCATCGGATACAGGATACCGTCCAGGTGATCGGCTTCGTGCTGCACGACGCGGGCATGGAAACCGCTCACCGTGCGATCGATCGGTTGCCCGTGCTCGGACAGGCCGCGGTAGCGCAGGTGCCGGTAGCGGGGCACGAGGCCGCGCAGGCCCGGGACCGACAGGCATCCCTCCCAGCCCTCGTCGATGTCCGCTCCGAGCGGTTCGAGCTCCGGATTGACCAGCACCGTGGCCGGCACGACCTCGGCATCCGGGTAGCGTGGATTGGGCGCGCCGGTGCCGAAGATCACCACCCGCAGCGGCACTCCGATCTGCGGCGCGGCCAGACCCGCGCCAGCCAGCGCCGCCATCGTGTCGCGCATGTCCCCGAGCAGCTCCGCGAGCAGCACGGCATCGCTGGTGCGCACCGGTTCGCTGATCCGCAGCAGCCGCGGATCTCCCATGCGCAAGACCGGCCGCACCGCCATGACCCTAGGCCTCGATGCGGTCGAACACCGAGCTGGCGAGCAGCAGCAGCGCCGACGTGACCAACCCCAGCACCGCGAAATCGGCAACAGCGCCGAAGTGCCAGGCGCCGGTCAGCGCACCGCGCAGGCCATCGATGCCATAGGCCAGCGGGTTCAGGCGCGCGATGATTGCCAGCGCCGGTGGCACCTGGCCGAGCGGAAACAGCGCTCCGGACAGGAAGAACAGCGGCAGCACCAGGAAATTCATGACCAGCGGGAAGGCCTGAAAGTCCGCGACCAGACACGCGATCAGCGTGCCCAGGGCGGTGAAGCACACCGCGACCAGCACCATGTAGACCAGCAGCAGCGGCAGCTGCGCCAGCGCCTGCGGCCTGAAACCGACGATCACGCACAGCACGATCACGATCACTCCCTGCAGCAACGCCACGCTCGCGCCTCCCGCAGTGCGCCCGAGCATCACCAGCCATCGCGGCACTGGCGCGACCAGGGTCTCCTTGATGAACCCGAACTGCTTGTCCCAGATCAGCTCGATTCCGGAGAACACGGCACTGAACAGGATCCCCATGCCGACTACGCCGGGGGCCAGGAACTGCAGGTAGTCACCCTGGCCGGCCCGCCGGTAGACGCCGCCGAAGCCGAAACCGAATGCCAGCAGGTACAGCAGCGGCTGACCCAGGGACACGAACACGCGGCCGCGCGAACGCACGTGGCGCTTGAGCTGCCGCAGCCACAGGATGTAGATGATGCCCATGTGTGCCCGTGCCCGGCGGCGGCTCAGCGAGCCGACCCGCCGCGCATGAACTGCCGCATCCGTTCCATGCCGACCCCACCCTCCTCCTCACGGATGCGCGTGCCGGTCAGCTTCAGGAATGCCTGCTCGAGCGAATCCGAGCTGGTCTGGGCGTTGAGCTCCTGGGGCGAACCCTGGGCGACGATGCGGCCATGATCGATGATCGCGATGCGGCCGGCGACCCGTTCGGCTTCGTCCATGTAGTGCGTCGTCAGGAACACGGTCACCTGCTCCTGCTCGTTGAGCGCGCGCACGTGCGTCCACAGCTGGTTGCGGGTCTGCGGATCGAGCCCGAGGGTGGGTTCGTCGAGAAAGATCACCGCTGGCGTGTGCAGCAGGCAGCGCGCGATTTCGAGGCGGCGGCGCATGCCCCCGGAGTAGCGCTTGACGATCTCGTCCCTGCGATCCCACAGGTCGAACATCCTCAGCAGCTGCTCGATGCGCCCCGCGCGCTGGTCCGCCGGCACGTGGTAGAGCACCGCATGGATCACCATGTTCTCGCGCGCAGTGAGCTCGATGTCCAGGCTCGGGTCCTGGAACACGATGCCGAAGCGGCGCCGGGCGGCGGTCGGCTCGCGCACCACGTCCAGACCATCGAGCTCGATACGCCCGCTGCTCGGCTGCAGCAGCGTGGTGAGCATGCGGATGGTCGTGGTCTTGCCGGCGCCGTTGGGACCGAGGAACGCGAAGATCTCGCCGCGCGCGACCTCGAAGCTGATGTCATCGACGGCCACGAACGAGCCAAAGCGGCGGGACAGTCCGGATGCGCTGATCAAAGGTAGCCTGGCGGGCATGCCACTAGCGTCGGGGCGTGACGGCGGATTCTACGCCAGAGCGAACCGGGCTTGCAGGGCAGGTTGCGCCGCGCCCGTTCCCGGCTTTGAGTTTTCCGGCGCGGCGAGCGATCATGCGTACTGCCGCGAGTCGCGCGCCCATTGAGCCCAATGAGCTGGAGGAACAAGAAATGAGGGTAATCCTGGCCGTCTCGATCCTGGGGGTACTGGCGAGCTCGCCGGTGTTTGCCGCATGCACGGCGCCGGACAACAACGTCGTGATTCCGAACGGCAGCACCGCGACCAAGGACGAAATGCTGGCCGCACAGAAGGCGCTCAAGGCCTACAACAGTGCGGTCGCGGATTTCAGCACCTGCCTGCAGCAGGAAACCGACGGCAAGATCGCGGCGGGTGGCGACAAGGACAAGCTCACTGCCGCCATGGCCAAGCGCAACAACGCCGAAGTGGACAAGGTCCAGGCGCTCGCCGACCGCTGGAAAGTCGAACTCGCCGCGTTCAAGGCGAAGCCTGCGGGGTAGGCCGCGCCCGGTGCCGCGCGGCCGGGTAGGACGGCTCCGGGACCGCGCGGCCGCCCTGGTCCTGTCGCAGCTGCGGCAGGGAATCACGCCGCCGAAGCTGGCGCTCACGCTCGCACTCGGGCTCGCCATCACGGTGTTCCCGATCTTCGGGACTACCGCCACCCTGTGCGTGCTGGTCGGAGCGTGGCTGCGGCTGAACCAGCCGCTGCTGCAGCTCATCAACTGGTGTGCGACGCCGCTGCAGTTTCCTGCGATCTATTTCTTCGTCCGCGTCGGGGAGCGGCTCACGCACGCGGCGCCGGTGTCGTTTTCGATCCTCGGCCTCGCGCGCAGCTTCCGTGCCTCCCCGGGGATGTTCCTGCGCGAGTTCGGCATGACCGGATTGCGCGGCATCCTGGCCTGGACGCTGATCGCGCCGCCGCTGGCGGCTACCGTGTACCTGCTGCTGCTGCCGCCGCTGCGCGGCCTCGCGCGCCGCAGTGCGCGGGAAGCGAACACCGAGGGCGGCCGGCGCGACGGCTAGCGCTACGTTCTAGAGCGGCAGCGCCACGATGAGGTCTTCGTAGTCGTGCGCGCCGACATGGAAGGTCCGGCGGCCGACCGCGCGGTACCCCAGCTTCTGGTAGAACGCGAGCGCCGCCAGATTGCGCGAGTACACGCCGAGCAGCAGGCGCGGCGCGCGCTCGGCTGATGCCAGCTCCCGCGCCTCGTCCATCAGGCGCCGGCCGAGTCCGCTGCCCTGGAACCGGTGCAGCAGGTAGATGCGCCTGATCTCGCGATCCCGGGGGTCGAGGTCGGAAAGCGGGAGGTTCGGGACACCGAGCACGAGGTACCCGACCGGGGCCCCGCCGTGCTCGGCCTCGGCGATCCAGATCCGGGTCGCCGGGTCGAGCAGCCACGCGCGGTAGCGCGCGACGCTGTGCTGCTGCGCGCAGTGCTGCGTGATGTCCTCCCTGGGCAAGGTGCCGGCATAGGCCTCGAGGAATGTCGCCTGGCCGAGCAGCGCGAGCGCGTCGGCATCCTCCGCACCGGCAGTGCGGATGCGTACCGGCGGCGCGGCGGATCCCGTGCTGCCCATGGCCGCGAAGGCTAGTGCGTCCCCGGCGCCGGCTCGAGCCCCTTCGAGTACAGCACCCGGCCGTCGGGCGTGACCAGGATCGCCTCGACGTCCGGCAGCGTGGCGTAGATGCGCAGTGCCTCCTCCGCGCCGAGCACGAATGCGGTTTTCGACAGGCCATCGGTGCGCGTGGCCGTGGGCGCGATCACGGTAGCGCTGCGCACCCGGCTCGCCGAATGTCCAGTGTGCGGATCGATGATGTGATGGTAGCGCACGCCGTTCTCGTCGTAGTAGCGCTCGTAGTCCCCGGACGTGGAATACGCGGTGTCTTCCAGCGGAATGCGGGTGAAGTAACGCTCCGGGTGATTGGGGTCGCTGATGCCGATGACCCAGGGTTCGCCCCGGCGGTCGCCGATGACGCGACTGTCCCCGCCGGCATTGACGAGTGCGTGCGTGTAGCCGCGCTGCTGGAGGATGGCGATGCCCCGGTCCACGGCCCACCCCTTGGCGATCCCGCCCAGATCGATGCGCACGCCGTGCCGCGCGAACCGCACGGTCTGCTGCTTCGGGTCGAGCAGTACGTGGCGGTAATTGACCGCCGGCAGCGCCGACTGGATCTGCTGCTCGGTGGGCCGGACGTGGGCCCGGAAGTCGTACATGTACCCGACGCTGGCATAGGTGATGTCGAACGCGCCCTCGGTGATGCGGGAATACTCCAGCGCGGTCGCGAGCAGCGAATACAGGTCGGAACTGATCGGCACCGGGCGCCCGGCGGCCTCGGCATTGACCTTCGAGACCTCGCTGGTCGGCTTGTAGGTGCTCATGGTCTCATCGACGTGCTGCATGTCGGCCATGACCGCGTCGATCGCCTGCTCACCCGCGGCCCGGTCCTCGGCCCACAGCTTCACCATGATGCGCGTGCCCATGATGCCGTCCACCGTGCGCTCGAGCCATTCGGCGTGGGCCGGCAGGCTCACGCAGCCGAGCAGCGCCAGCAGCGTACCCGCGCGGTTCATGCGCCGCTCCCGTCGAGGCCGGCCGCCGCGAGCAGTCCCTTCTGCGCGAGCCAGTCGCGGTTATAGAGCCGCGACAGGTATTTGGCTCCGCTGTCGCACAGCACGGTGACCACGGTGTGCCCTGGCCCCAGGCTGCGCGCGACCTGCGCCGCAGCGGCGACGTTGATGCCGCTGGTGCTGCTCACGAACAGCCCCTCCTCGCGCAGCAGCCGATAGACCTGGCGCACCGTCTCGGCGTCCTCGATATGCACCGCGTCGTCGATCGGCGCGTCCTGCATGTTGGCGGTCACGCGGCCGATCCCTATGCCTTCGGTGATCGAACCGCTGCCCGTGGCCTTGAGCGTGCCGTGGCGTATGTATTCAAAGAGCGCGCTGCCGGGGGGATCGGCGAGCACCGTGCGGATGCCCGCTCGCCGCGACTTCAGGTACTCGGAAACGCCGGCGACGGTGCCGCCGGTACCGCTCGCCGCCACGAAGGCGTCGATGCGCCCACCGGTCTGCTCCCAGATCTCCGGTCCGGTGGTATCGAAGTGAGCGCGGCGGTTGGCGGTATTGTCGAACTGGTTGGCCCAGATCGCATCGGGCAGTTCGGTGGCCAGCCTACCGGCAACCTTCTGGTAATGGTTCGGATCGCTGTAGGGGACCGCCTTGACACGGCGCACCTCGGCGCCCAGCGCCTCGATCAACGCGTACTTCTCCGCCGACTGGTTGTCCGGCATCACGATCACGCAGCGGTAGCCGCGGGCATTGCAGACATGCGCGAGGCCGATGCCGGTATTGCCGGCGGTGCCCTCGACCACGGTGCTGCCCGGCTTGAGCTGGCCACGCCGCTCGGCGTCCAGCACGATCGCCCGCGCCGCCCGATCCTTGACCGAGCCGCCGGGGTTCATGAATTCCGCCTTGCCGTAGATCTCGCAACCGGTCTCCTCGCTGACACGCCGCAGGCGGATCAGTGGCGTGCGACCGATGGCCTCGATGAAATCCCTGGCAACATGACTCATCCGCGTGACCTCTCCTGCGGCATCCGGGCCGCGACATTCCGGTCGGTCGCCGCGCGCGCGGCCACCTCCCCGACGATCAGCAGCGCCGGCGCCTGTATGCCGGCCGCCTCGGCACCCTGCACGATATCGAGCAGTGTACCGCCGACGCTGCGTTGCTCGGGCAGGGTCGCGCGCTCGATGATCAGCGCCGGCCGCGTGCCCGGGGCACCGCGCGCGAGCAGGTTGCGCACGATGCGCGGCAGCTGGGCGACGCCCATGTAGAACACCACGGTCTGCAATGGCGCGGCGAGCGCGGTCCAGTCCAGCGACTCGGCGGCCTCCCCCATCGCGGTCACGAAGCACAAGGATTGCGCCAGGCCGCGATGGGTCAGCGGCACCCGGGTCGCGGCCGCGGCGCCCTGCGCCGCGCTGATGCCCGGCACGATGATCACCGGAATTCCTGCCGCGACCAGCGCGTCGACCTCCTCGCCGCCGCGTCCGAAGATGAACGGATCGCCGCCCTTCAGTCGCGCCACGCGCAGGCCACGTCGCGCATGCTCCAGCATCAGCTCGTGGATGCGTTGCTGCGTCACGCGGTGCCGGCCGGATTCCTTGCCCACGCAGATGCGCGTCGCATCGCGCCGCACGCGCTCGAGCACTGCCGCGCTGACCAGCCGGTCGTACAGCACGACGTCGGCGCGCTGCAGCAGCTGCAGTGCGCGCAGGGTCAGCAGGTCCGGATCGCCCGGGCCCGCACCGATCAGGTACACCTCGCCGCGCACGCGCTCTCCGGGCACGGCCCGCATTTCGTGCGCCAGCGCCTGTTCGAGCATGGCCTCCGCGGCGGTGCGCCTGTCCGGCCTGCACCGCCGTGGCAATGCCGCCGTCGAACAGACGGTCCCAGAACCGGCGACGCCGGTCCAGGTCGGGCAGCGCGCGCGCGATGCGCTCGCGCGCACGGCCCGCCAGCGCGCGCCAGTTCGCCCAAGCCCCTCCGGCAGCAGCGCTTCGAGCTGCGCACGCACCCGGCGCACCAGCGTCGGGGACTGTCCGGAGCTGCCAATGGCCACGACGATCGGGGAGCGATCGACGATCGCCGGCATGATGCACGTGGATGCGCCGAGGTCGTCGACGACATTGACGAACACGCCACGCGCCGCGCCGGCGGCGGCCACCGCGCCATTGACCTCCGGCCGGTCGGTCGCGGCGATCGCGAACACGATCCCGTCGAAGTGCGCGGGCTCGAACACCACCGGGCGATGCTCGATGCGCCCGGCATCACGATACAGGGCGAGTTCGGGATGCAGGTCGGGGGCCACGACGCGCACCAGTGCGTGGGCCTTGAGCAGCAGTTCGACCTTGCGCATCGCCACCGCGCCGCCTCCGACCACGAGCGTCCGGCGTGCGCGCAGGTCGAGGAATACGGGCAGGTAATCCATCAGTCGGGTCCACGCCGCGCCGTGCGGCGGCGCCGTCCTAGCTCACCGCCGTCGGGCGCGTGCGCGGGTGCAATCCGCATTCGCGCGATTCCGGGCGCTCCCACCACCAGCGTCCGGCCCGGTGGTCCTGCCCGGGTTCGATCGCACGCGTGCAGGGCGCGCAGCCGATGCTCGGATACCCACGGTCGTGCAGCGGGTTGTAGGGCAGCTGCCGGGTGCGGATGTAGGCCCAGACGTCCGACTCGGTCCACTCCAGCAGCGGGCTGATCTTGGCGAGCCCGTAACGCTCGTCGTGGACCGAAGGCAGCGCCTGGGCGCGGGACTCGGACTGCTCGCGCCGTACGCCCGTAATCCAGGCTCCATAGCCCTCGATTGCGCGGCGGAAGGGCTCCACCTTGCGGATCTCGCAGCACCGGAGCCGGTTGTCCAGGCTGTCGTAGAAGCCATTGATGCCGCGCTCACGCACGTAGCGCTCGATGTCCTGCGTGTCGGGATACACCAGCCGGATGCGGCGCTGGTAGCGCCGCTCCAGCCGCTCGAGCAGCCCGAGGGTCTCCTCGGGCAGGCGCCCGGTGTCGATGCTGAACATGTCGATGGCAGGTACGGCGGTGCAGATCAGGTCGGTCAGCACCATGGCCTCGGCGCCGAGGCTGTTGGCGTACACGACTCGACCATGCTGGCGCACGGCCTCGCGCAGCAACGCGACGACGGCGTCGCCCCTGGCCTGAAGCGCAGCGTCGATACCTGGGTCTTGGGCGGCCTCGGGTGCCATGGGCCGGGCATTGTGCCCCGACTCCTTATGACTTTGGCGCATGAATTGACGGATCCGACGCGGGATGCGGCATCGATCCAGAACCGCGTGACAAAGCGTGACCGGCCCCGGGGCACACCACGGCAGACTGTAGAATCTGCAGAGCATGTCCAGCCCACCCCTACTCCCATGAGCTCCCTCGACCTGCGGCGGCTGCGCCAGAACGAACACGTCCGTGCGCTGACCCGTGACGTGCACCTGCAACTCTCCCAGCTGATCCAGCCGCTGTTCGTAGGGGAGTCGACCCGCACGCCCGAGGCGGTGCCAGGGCTCACCGGCGTGCACCAGGAAAGCCCGGAATCGCTGTTGCGCCAGGTCGAGCAGGACCTCCGGGCCGGCGTCAACAAGTTCCTGCTGTTCGGAGTTCCGACCGCCCGGGCGCCACGGCACATCGACTGGAGTTTCACCTCCGGCCAGATCCACGCGCTCAAGCAGCGCTTCGGACACGATATCTGGCTTGCCACGGATGTCTGCCTGTGTTCATCGACCCCGCACGGGCACTGCGGCGTGCTCAACGCCGAGGGTGATCACCTCGACAATGACGCGAGCCTGGCCGAACTCGAGCAGGCCGCGCTGAGCTACGCCCAGGCCGGCGCCGACTGCGTCGCGCCCAGCGACATGATGGACGGTCGCATCAGGGCGATCCGTGCGCGGCTGGACGCGTCCGGCCAGGAGCGCACCGTGCTGATGAGCTATGCGGTGAAATTCCACTCCACGCTCTATGGGCCGTTCCGCGCCGCCGCGGACTCGGCGCCCAAGTCCAACGTGCAGCTCAAGGACCGCTCGACCTACCAGCTCGATCCGGCGCGCACCGACGATGCATGGCAATGCGCGCAGCGCGACGCCGCGCAGGGCGCGGACATCCTGATGGTCAAGCCCGGCCTGCCCTACCTCGACGTGCTGCGGGAGCTCTCGGCCGCCATCCGCAAGCCCTGGGCCGTCTATCACGTCAGCGGCGAATTCGCCGCACTCGAGTCGCTCGCGGCGCAGGGGCTCGCGCCCCGCGCCGCGCTACACCGCGAGATCATGCTGAGCTTCAAGCGCGCCGGTGCCGACATGATCATCACCTACGGCGCGCGTTTCGCCCGCGAATGGCTGCAGGCGTGAGCGGATCGCCGATCTCGGAGCAGCTGTACGCGCGCTCGCAGCGCGTCTCGCCCGGCGGCGTGCATTCCCCGGTGCGGGCCTTCCGCGGCGTCGGCGGCACGCCGCGCTTCATGCGCAGCGCCGCCGGTGCGCGCCTGACCGACGTCGAGGGCCGCGAGTACATCGATTTCTGCATGGCATTCGGCCCGCTGATCCTCGGGCACGCCGATCCCGGCGTACGCGCCGCCGCCGAAGCGGCGCTCGCGCGCGGCTGGAGCTTCGGCACCGCCGAGCCCTACAGCCTGGAGCTCGCCGAGCTGATCACCTCGCGCATACCCTGGGTCGAGAGCATCCGCTTCGTGAATTCCGGCACCGAGGCGGTCATGTCGGCGCTGCGCGTCGCGCGCGCCGCCACCGGTCGCCCGCGCATCCTGAAATTCGAAGGCTGCTACCACGGGCACGCGGATTCGATGCTGCTGCGCGCCGGCTCGGGGCTCGCCGAAGGCGCGGTACCGGACAGCGCCGGCCTGCCGCCCGAGGTCGCGCGCGAGACCGTGGTCGCACCGCTCGATGACCTCGAAGCGCTCGAGGCGGTATTCGCCCGCCACGGCCCGGAGCTGGCGGCGGTCATCATCGAGCCGCTACCGGCGAACTACGGACTGCTGCCGCAACGCCCGGAATTCCTGCGCGCGATCGCGCAGGCGGCCCGCGCGCACGGCGCGCTGCTGATCTTCGACGAAGTGATCTCGGGATTCCGCATCGGATTCCAGGGCTACGCCGGACTGGTGGGTGTGACGCCCGACCTCGTCACCTACGGCAAGGTCATCGGCGGCGGATTTCCAGTCGGCGCCTATGGGGGTCGGCGCGAACTCATGGAACTGGTCGCACCGGTCGGCCCCGTGTACCAGGCCGGCACACTGAGCGCGAATCCGCTCGCGATGTCCGCCGGACTGGCGACGCTCGCGCGGCTGCTCGACGGCAGCGTCTACCGCCAGCTCGACGCGCTCGGTGCGCGCCTCGAGACCGCGCTGGCGGGATTGCCGCGCCTCGCCGTGCAGCGCGTCGGTTCGATCTTCTGGCTGTGCCTGTCAGGCCAGGATCGGCCGCGCACTCCGATCAGGACCCTGCAGGACCTGCCGCTCGACGCGAAGCAGGCGTTCGCGGGGCCGTTCCACGCACTGCTGGAACGCGGGATCTACCTCGCGCCGAGCGCGTTCGAGGTCGGGTTCCTGTCCGCAGCGCATGGCGATGCGCACGTCGACGCACTGGCCGCGGCCTTGCGTGCCGCGTTGCAGTAGCCGCTGAAGACGATCGAATCGGGTCACGGCGCGCGGGCAGGTAGCCGGCGCGCCTCATTCCCTCATCGCGGTGGCGGCGGCGCCGTGGCCGGCGTGCCATCGGCAGTGCGCTGGCGCGGTGCCACCAGGCGCGCGCTGCCGTCCTGGGTCGCGACGCTGAAGTCCTGGAACGCCGCCAGCGCCCCTTCCGGATCCTCGCCCGGGTCGAGCTCGAACGCATCGAAGCCGCACCGCGCGAGCAAATACAGCTGGTCGCGCTTGATCACGCCGCGCGCACGCAGCTCGCCCTCGTAGCCGTAGCGCGCGCGCAGCAGCCTCCCTTGCGAATAGCCGCGGCCTTCTGCGAGCTTCGGAAACTCGATCACGACCAGCCGTATTCGACCGAGATGCGGCGCCAGCAGCGCCACGTCATCGGTGGGCCCGAGCAGCACACCTGCGGCCAGGTCCCCGGATACGCCGGCGCCTGCGGCCGCGGCCACGAGCCAGTCAGCGAGGACGAGCACCCGAAGCGCGCCCTCTGGCGCTGCCTCGCCCGGGTAGGCGAGCGCGTCGGCGACGACTTCACGCCGCCGAATGATCCGCCGCATACACGCGCTCCTGGAAGGGTTCGATGCCGATGCGCCGCACCGTGTCGAGGAAGCGTTCCTCCTCGCCAAGCCGCTCGCGCACATACACCTCGAGAATCCGCTCGATCGTGCCGGCGACCTCGGCCTTCGGCACCGATGGCCCGATGACCTCGCCGAGCGCCGCGGGGGCCGCCGATGATCCGCCGAGCGTGATCTGGTACCACTCCTCACCATGCTTGTCGACGCCGAGGATGCCGATGTGTCCGATGTGGTGATGGCCGCACGCGTTCATGCAGCCCGACATCTTTATCTCGATCGGTCCGAGCTCGTACAGATAGTCGAAGTCGTCGAAGCGCTCATCGATCTGCAGGGCGATCGGAATCGAACCGGCGTTCGCCAGGCTGCAGAAATCCAGCCCGGGGCAGCAGATCATGTCGGTGAGGGTGCCGATGTTCGGCGTGGCGAGCCGCAGCGCATCGAGCGCGCGCCACAGCTCGCGCAAGCCCTGCTGCGGCACGTCGCAGAGCACGAGATTCTGGTCGTGGGTCGCGCGCAGCTCGCCGAAACTCCAGGCGTCCGCGAGACCCGCGAGCGCGTCCATCTGCGCGGCGGTGATGTCGCCGGGAGCTTCGCCGTGCGCCTTGAGCGACACGTACACGATCCGATAGCCGGCGACGCGGTGGGGCGCCGTGTTGTGACGGTACCAGGCGGCGAAGGCGGCATCGGCCGCGCTCGCGGCCGGGGCCGGCAGCTCCGGCAGTTGCGCGTAGGCCGGTGGGGCGAAGCCGGAGCGCATACGTGCGACTGCCGCCGCGCTCAGCTGTGGCGCGAAAGCGCGGCTGCCCTCGAACTCCTGCTCGACCTGGCGCCTGAACTCCTCGACGCCGAGCGCGCGTACCAGGATCTTGATGCGCGACTTGTACAGGTTGTCGCGACGCCCATGCTGGTTGTAGACGCGCAGGATCGCCTCGAGGTACGCCAGCAGATCCTGCTCCGGCAGCTGCGTGCGGATCAGCTTGCCGATCACCGGCGTGCGGCCGAGGCCGCCACCGGCCAGGATGTCGAAGCTGACCCGCCCGTCCGCGTCGACCCGCAGGCGCACGCCGATGTCGTGCACCTCGACGGCGGCACGGTCGGCCGTCGAGCCGGTCACGGCGATCTTGAACTTGCGCGGCAGGTAGTTGAACTCGGGGTGCAGCGTGGCCCACTGCCGGATCAGCTCGCAGTAGGGCCGTGGATCGGCGAGCTCGTCGCGGGCAACCCCCGCCAGCGGATCGGAAGTGATGTTGCGGATGCAGTTGCCGCTGGTCTGGATGGCGTGCATCTCGACGCTCGCCAGCTCCTCCAGGATATCGGGCACCTGCTCGAGGCGCGGCCAGTTGTACTGGATGTTCTGCCGCGTCGTGAAATGGCCGTAGCCGCGGTCGTAGCGCCGCGCGATGTGCGCCAGCATGCGCAGCTGGGCGCTCGAGAGCAGTCCGTACGGGATCGATACCCGCAGCATCGGCGCGTGACGCTGGATGTACAGGCCATTGCGCAGCCGCAGGCCGCGGAATTCGTCCTCGCTCAGGCTACCTTCCAGGAAGCGGCGGGTCTGGTCGCGGAACTGGGCGACGCGTTCGCGGACCAGCGTGTGGTCGATGACATCGTAGCGGTACATGGATTCCAGCGGTGCCGTGCGCAGCGCGCAGGATATACGGGAAACCCGTTATGAGCACCTGCCCGGGGGGTTATATCAGCCGAGCTGCTGCAGGCCGCGGGCCATGCCGCTGACGCTGGCCTGGAGCGCCTCGAGCAGGTCGCGGTTCTGGCGCCCGCTTGCGCGCCAGCGTTCCAGCAGCTCGACCTGCATCAGGTTCATCGGATCGACATAGGGGTTGCGCATTGCGATGGCGCGTTGCAGCGTGCGGTCGGTATCCAGCAGCGCCGTGCACTCCTTGATCTCGAGCACCAGCTGCACGCAGCGCTCGAATTCCTCGCGCAGCAGCGGACCGTAGTGGCGCAGCTCCGGGCCCGCCAGGCGGTCATAATGCGAGGCGATGGCCATGTCGGTGCGCGCCAGCATCGACTCGGTGTCGTCGATCAGGTTGTGGAAGAACGGCCAGCCGCGATAGCAGCGGCGCAGCAGCGCCAGACCGCGCTCGGCCAGCGCCGCGGCAAGTCCGGTTCCCGCACCGTACCAGCCGGGAAGCATGTGCCGCGACTGCGACCACGCGTAGACCCAGGCCGCGGGCCGCACCGCCTGCAATCCGTGGCGTTCCCCGCCGGGGACGTGCTGCGCACCGATGTGCATGCGCTCGATCACGTCGATCGGCGTGACCGCGCGAAAGTAATCGGCGAACTGCGGCTGCTCGATCACCAGGCCGCGCCAGGCGCGCTCGCTGTGCTCGGCAACCAGCGCCGCGCAATCCGCCAGCGCCGCGCCCTCGCGCACGGCCACGCCGCGCCGTACCGCCAGGGTCGCGAGCGACAGCGTGCTGAAGGCGCGTTCCAGGGTGCGCATCGCATTGGGCCGGAGCCCGTAGTTCTGGCTGATGCTCTCACCCTGCTCGGTGAAGCGCAGCACCCCGCTGACCGATTCCGCCGGCGCGGCCCGCAGCAGCTCATCGATCCGGCCGCCACCACGCGGAACGCTGCCGCCGCGGCTGTAGATGAGCACGTGCTGCTCCCGTGCCTGGTCGAGCGCGGCCGTGAGGTGGCGCTGCGCACGGTAAGCGGCGTGGCGCGACGCCACCATGCCGCTCTCCTGGCTGCTGTGCGAGTAGCCGATCAGCACGGTCTGCTTGCTGCCGCGCGCTTCCAGATGCCGCTTGTAGACGGCATCGGAGAGCAGTTCGCGCATCAGCGCACCGCAGCGTTCGAGCGTCGCGACGCTGTCGAACTGCGGCGCGACGTCGAGCGCGACCTGGCCGCTGCCCTTGTCGTAGGCTTCGGCCCAGCGCGCCAGCACCAGCGGGGCGAGCACGTCGTCGGCTTCGGCCGCCCCGCTCACGATGTACAGTCCGATCGCCTCATCGCCGTAGCGGTGCCGGCACTGCACGATCGCATCGAACACCGCGAGGGTGCGCTTGCCCAGGGCATCGAGCGGCCCGGCGGGCGCCAGGTCGCGCTCGAGCACGTCGACCAGCCGCGCATGGCGCTCGGCCGGCGTGCGCGCCGGCCACTGCGGATCGTCCAGGCCCTGGGCGAGTACCGCCTGGTGGACGCTGGTGTGGGCCTTGAGATCCAGGCTCGCCAGGTGGAAGCCAAAGGTGTCGATGCGCGCGAGCAGTCGGCGCACCGGATAGTAGCCGGCGTGGGCGCCGCGGTGTGCCAGCAGGCTGTGCGCGATCAGCGCGATGTCGGCCCGGAACTGTGCCGGATGCTGGTAGCCGCTGGCGCGGCCGTCGTAGGTCGCATGCAGGCGCTCGGCGATCTGTCCGAGCAGCGCGCGATACGGCATGCGGTCATGCCTCGAGGGGGCGATGCCCGGTGCGCCGGGCAGCAGGGTGCGGTACTCCTCGAGCCGGCCCATCACCTCGGAGGAAACGCCGACGCGCCGCTCGCTCTGGGACAGTACCTGCGCGAGCTGCTGGCACTCCTCGTAGTAGTTGTTGATGATGACCTGCTGGAAGCGCGACAGCGTCTCGCGGATGCTCTTGGCGTGAACGTCCACCGAGGCTTCCATGTCGCCGCCCACCCAGGTGCCGAAGCGCACGATCACCGGCAGTTCGATGGACTCCGGCGAGACGTCGTAGAGCCGCGCCAGCGCGGTTGCGATCTCCTGATAGAAGGCGGGAATGATCCGGTAGAGCACCTCCGCGAGGTAGAAGATCGCATGCTCGCGCTCGTCGGCGACCGTCAGGCGCTCGCGCGGATGCTCCTCGGTCTGCCAGTCGATGCTGACTTCGCTGCGCACCCGCTCGAGCAGTGACGCCTGCTCGTGTGGCGCCAGGTTCAGGTTGTCGCGCTCGAGCAGCAGGCCCGCCACGCGCTGGTGCCGGCGCAGCGTCGTGCGGCGTGCCGACTCGATCGGGTGGGCGAGCAGCACCGGTTCGATCGACAACTGCGCCATCAGCTGCAGCACATCCCCGAGGCCAAGGCCTCCCGCCTTGAGTTCGGACAGTGCATCGCCGACGCCGCCGGGCTGGGGGCGCTCGCGATCGCGCCGGAAATACTCGCGGCGACGGCGGATGCGGTGCACCCGCTCGGCGAGATTGGTCAGCTGGAACCAGGACGAGAAGGCGCGCAGCAGTTCGCGCGCTACCCGCGGCGCCCGACCGCGCACGCGCACCGACAGCGCGTCGAAGGCGCCGGGGGCGCCCTCGCGAGCGCGCACGGCGATCTCCCGGTCCTGCTCGAAAAGCTGCAGCAGCTCGTCGCCGCCCTGTTCGCGCAACACCTGGCGCATCAGTTCGCCAAGCGCCTCGATGTCCTCGCGCAGCGGCAGGTGCCGCGCCGTGAAACTGCTGTCCTGGCCGTTCATGGGGGGCGGCATTCTAACCCCTAACCGGCGAGCAGCACGGCCTCGGCATGCTCGAGCGCCTCCGCCGTGCCATAGATCACGACCACGTCGCCCTCGCGCAGCTCGGTCTCGCCGTCCGGTTCGCGTCCGGTGATGCCCTGGCGGCGGATCGCCGTGAAGGCGACCTCCGCACCACGCGCGCGCACCTCGGCCAGGCGCCGCCCGACCGCCCAGGCCAGAGGCGGCAGCACGACGGTGCGCAGGCCTTCCCCGCCCCCCGGCTCCACCTCCGCCGGCATCGCCCCCGCCATCGTACGCAGCGTCGAGTAACGTTGCCGGCGCAGGCTCTCGACGATCCGCAGCACCTGCGGGGACGGCAGGTGCAGCAGCGTGAGCGCCTGCGAGACCAGGGTCAGGCTGGCCTCGAAAGTCTCCGGCACCACCTCGGTTGCGCCCGCCTCGGCCAGCTCGCGCAGCCCCGCGTCGTCCGCGGTCCGCACCAGCACCGGCACGTCGCTGCGCAGCCGCCGCACGGCGCGCACGACCCCGAGTGCGATGGCCGGCGCGGCGAAGGTGATGATCACGACCGTCGCGCGATCGACGCCGAGACTGCGCAGCAACTCCTCGTCGGCGCAATCGCCGAACACGACCGACTGGCCGGCCTGGCGCGCCGCGCGTACGTTCGCGGGATCGAGGTCGACGGCCAGGTACTCGAAGCCCTGCGATTCGAGCACCCGCGAGAGGTTCTGGCCGACCCGGCCGAACCCGCACACGATCACGTGCTCGCGCTGCGCGAGCTCGCTCGGGATGCCGTTCTCGGGCAGTGCCGGGCTGCGTGGCGGACCGGCTTCGCGCAGCAGCACGCGCGCGATGCGCCGGTTGTAGCGGATGATCACCGGGCTCAGGATCATGCCGAGCACCACGGTGGCGAGCAGCGTCTGGGCGAACTTCGGCGGCAGCAGCTCCCGGCCCTGGGTCAGGATCGTCAGCAGCGCGACACCGAACTCCCCGCCTCCGGCCAGCACCAGCCCGGTGCGCAGCGCCTTGAACGGACTGGCCACGAAGGCTCGCGTCGCCAGCGCCGACAGCAGCGCCTTCGCGACGACGAGTGCCGCGAGCACCGCCGCGATGCTGGGTAGGTTCGCCGCCAGCACCTGCAGGTCGAGCAGCATTCCGACCGATATGAAGAACAGCCCGAGCAGCAGCTCGCGAAACGGCCGGATCACCGCCTCGATCTGGTGCCGGTATTCGGTCTCGGCGAAGGTCATGCCCGCCAGGAACGCGCCGAGCGCCATCGACAGCCCCAGCCACTGGGTGATCCACGCCTCGGTCAGCACGACCAGCAGCGCCGCGAGCGTGAACAGTTCGCGCAGGCGGCTGTGGGCGATCGCGTACAGCAGCGGCCGCAGCGCCCAGCGACCGAGCGCGATCACCACGACCAGAGCCACGAGCCCGAGGCCGACCAGGCGCAGCACGCCCGCCGCACCGAAGCCAGTCCCACCCTGCGCCAGCACGGTGGCGATCGCGAGCAGCGGCACGAACGCCAGGTCCTGGAACAGCAGCACCGCGAATGACAGGCGGCCGTGCGTGCGGTTGAGTTCGTCCTGGTCCCCGAGCTGGCGCAGCACGATCGCGGTCGAACACATCGTGAGCGCACCACCAGTCACGCTCGCGCTCGGCCAGCCGACTCCGAGTGCATGCGCGACCACCGCGCCGGTGCCGCCGACCAGCAGCGTCTGCAGCGCACCGAGCCCGAACACCTCGCGGCGCATCGCCATCATGCGCGGATAGGCGAATTCGAGGCCTAGCGTGAAGAGCAGGAATACGACGCCGATCCCGGCGATCGCGTGCGTCTGCGCGTCGTCGGGCAGTACCGCAAACGCGTGCGGTCCGAGCACGATGCCGACGGCAAGATAGCCGAGGATGGGAGGCAGGCCCACGCGACGGGCCAGCGCCACCACCAGCACCGAGGCCGCGAGCAGTACCAGGACCTGGCCGAGAGAGGTTACGGGCACCGGCAGGACGTTAGGTGCAGCCGCGCTACTTGTCCATCGCAACCGTGGTGTCGTAGCGATCGAAGCCGTGGATGGCGCGCTGATAGGCCTTCTGGACCATGCGCTCCGTGCCCTTGTCGGCCCGCGGTGAGAGCAGCATGCGCATCAGTACGTCATCGCCCGGCCGCGCCGGATCGTCGGCGAGCAGCTGCTCGATGAAGCGCGCCAGCCGGCAGACGATCTCGTTGACGAACCGCAGACGCGCCCCGTCCTGCACCTGCTCCACCCCAGGCCCGTAGGCGGTACGCGCCTCGACCGTCAGCTCGTGCACGAACACCGCGAGCAGCCGGGCCTGGTCGACCAGTGGCAGCTCGCTGAAATAGGAGATTTCGGACTGCAGGTTCATGCCGCCAGGTATCCGCCGGCGCGGGGCGCACACCAGCCGGGCGGCGTAGGCGCCGCGCAGGTGGGAGCCTCAACCGGTCGGCACGAACTCGATCGGTTTGGTGGTGGTGATCGACGCAACATCCCGGGCCTCGAAATGGAACAGCCTTACGCGCGCACAGATCTTGCTTTCGAGCTCAGGATCCTTCAGTTCGCTGGACACGACACGGCAATCCGTCACTTCACCGGGCGGCGATATCGTGAACTCGAGCACGACTTTTCCCTGCAGGTCCGGCTGGTCGCGCAGCGCGCGCCCGTAGAGGGCGTAGATCGCACCCTTGTTGCGGTCGAACACCAGCGCGATCTCCTCCTCGCTGCGCGAGGGCTTGCCGCTGCTGCCGCGATTGACGCTGTCGGGCCGCCCGACCGCGGCCAGGCTGGAAGTGACCTGGGTGGTCTCGTGCCCCGTCAGCGAGCCCGCGCCGCCGCCGAATCCGCGGCTGGCATTGGCGCTGGTGATGCCGGCAGAGCCGGTGCCGACCTTCGAGGCGATCAGCGAGCGTTCCGCATGACTGTCCTGACCGACCGCGCCCTGCAGGTTGCGGGTCTGGCTGAGCGGCGTGAGATCCACGTTCTGTCGCAGGTCGGCCAGCTCGTCCTGGAACTTGAGCAGGCCCGACTGCTGCGCATGGCGCCTTGCCTCCGCGGCGCGGTCGACCGGCTTGGGTGCCTCGACCGGCTTCACTTCCGGCTTCGGCTTCGGCAGCTCGACCGGTGGCGGCGGCGCCGGGGGCTTCGGCTTCTCCTCGACCATCAGGCGCGCCAGGCGTTCGGGAACCGCATCCGCGGCCGTCTGCTGCTCCTGGGGCAGGTGAATCAGCGGCAGCACCAGCCCGAGCACGAGCAGCAGCAGCAGCCCGCCCGTCACCAGGCCGTTGAGCCGGCGGCGCTCCGCCGGATCGATGTCCCACGGCAGCTCGAAACTGCGGTAGTAGGGGGTCAGCTGCATCCGTACTGCCTCGGCCATCACGAGGTCCGCACGGCGCCCGCTGGCACCGGCTTGTCCTTCTGCAGCACGGCGAGCGAGATGCGGCCGTAGTCCGCATCCGTGCAGGTCGCCATGACCTTCTTGAGCACTTCGTAGGGCAGCGACTTGTCGCCCATCACCGTGATCTCGCGGTTGGCGAGGTCCTGCTCCGAGACCCGGGCACCGACCAGGGTGGGTCGCTTGAGCGCGGCGCGCAGCGATTCGATGATGTTGCCCTGGGTGGCGCGGACGTCCGCCACCGAGGCGATGCGCTCTCCCTGCACGAACAGGTCGTCGCGCGTGAGCATCACGACCACGGTCTCGTGCGGCTGCAGCTCGGAGATCGATTGCGGGATCTCGATGCCCTTGCTGTTCTGCACCACCTCGACGTTGGTGGAGTAGACCAGCAGGAACGAGACCATCACGCTCAGGATGTCGATCATCGGGATCAGGTTCAGCTCACCGTCGGTGCGATGGCGCAGCTGGTGCTGCAGCATGCGGCGCGCGCGGTTGGACATGCTCATGGCCTGGCTCCGGGGACGTTGTCCGCGATCAGGGGCGCATCGCCGACCGAGATATCCGGGAACAGCTCGTACTGCACGACATTGAGCCCGGCATTGACCTCCAGCACCCGCATGCGATCCATCACCTGCACGACCGTGTCATACGGGATGTCCGGTTCCAGCAGTACGGTGGCTTCGGTCTTGTCCGGAAACTTCGACTTGACCTGCTGCAGGTAGTGCGAAAGGCCGTCGAAGTCGTAGGCGCCGCTCTTGTTCGGAAACGGCGCCAGCGGACCGGAGTTGCGGTCGCTGACCACGAGGGAATCCTTGCGCACGATCACTTCGAGCTGCAGGCCCGGGGGCGGCGGCGTGAACTGCGCATTCGAGGGCGGCAACTTGAGCTCGAGGATCACCGTGCGCGAGAACACCGCGGTCATCAGCAGGAAGGTGACCAGCACCGTGAAGATGTCGATCATCGGTACCAGCAGCAGCTCCGCGGGCTTGCGGTTGTGCCGCATCAGCTTGCGGACGCTGTATGAACGGCGCATGCGCGACTCCGGGCTACCCGACGCGGCGCGTCAGGCGGCCGCCGCGGACGAGGCGGCGGTGGATGCGCCGGACTGCGGCTGGCGTTCGGTCACGGAATTCAGGAACTTCACCGACGCCATCTCGAGGCTGTCGATCAGCTCGGTGGTCTTGGTCTGCAGCACGGCGTGGATCAACAGCAGCGGCACGGCGCTCATCAGGCCGAAGGCGGTACAGTTCATCGCGACCGAGATGCTCGCCGAGAGCAGGTTGGCCTTCTCGGCCGGGTTCACGGTGGCGACGGCGGCAAACGCGTTGATCAGGCCGATGACCGTGCCGAGCAGACCGAGCAGCGTCGAGAGATTCGCGAAGGTGGCGATGTAATGCGTGCGCTTCTCGAGCCGCGGCATGACGTCCATCAGGCTCTCTTCCATCGCCTTCTCGATGTCGTCGCGCGTACGCGCCGAGGACAGCCGTGCCAGTCCGTAGCTCAGGATCTGGCCGATCGCGGACGACGATTTCCCGGTCAGCTGCACGGCCGCGCGGAAATTTCCCTGCGCCAGCAGCGGCGCGAGCTGGTTCCACAGCCCGCGGTTCCGGATCGCGGTGAAGGTCAGGTAGATCCATCGCTCGACGGCGATCGCCAGACCCACGACCAGCACGACGGCGATCGGGATACATCATCTCGCCGCCACCCTGGAAGAACCGGATTATGTGACTGAACAGATTCATCGTGCTGACTCCCGTGCCTGCGCGCCGTTGGACCGCTGATACTCGCAAACTAAAGTGACATAAACGCTCATTGCCACGACCTACTTCTCATCCTTCGTCACTGGGGGGGTCGAAGGTGCCGCGGAGACTCCAGGCTGTGACCCGGGCGCCGCGGCCTGCGTGGCCAGCGAGGCGTAATAGCGGTTCTGGCGCCGGAACACGTCGCGGTCGAGCGGCGCGAGCGCCTCGTCGAGCAGGCTGTTCGGGGGCCGCCCGGAAAAGTCGCCGAGGTCCGGCTTCCGCCACGGCACCACGTACATGACTTTCGGCAGTTCGCGGTTGCCGCTGATCTGGGTGGACTCGAGTTCTATGCGGTCCTGTCCGCGCGACGGCGCAGCGGCAGTACCCGCACTCGCCGCGCGCGCCGCGGGCGGCGGCGCGGCGCCGACGAGCGGCGGGGCCGCGGCTGGCGCGGCGCGCGCCGGCGTGGCCACGGCTGGCATGGCCACGGCTGGCATGGCCACGGCTGGCGTGGCTCCGGGCGGCGGCACCTGCGCGCTGCTCGAGGTCACGACCGCCGGTTCGAGTCCGGAGCTGTCGGCAGCGTGCGCCGCCGGCACGAGCGCGGCGGCAAGCACCACGCTCGCGGCGCGCCGGAGCAGCCGATTCCAGGCAGTCATGTGGGTCCGCCGTTGCCGCCGGTGGCGGCGGTCGCCGGCGTCACGGCATCCGGCGCCGGCGGCGCCTTGATACCGGTACGGGCGCGCAATTCGGCAATCCAGGTCGTCACCGGCTTGTCCTCCGCCGTCAGCTGCTGGTAGCGCACCATTTCGGGCAGTGCCGCGACCGGGTCACCCAGGTACAGGTCGAGCAGCACCGCGAGATTGCGGTGCGCCGGCGCATAGCTGTCATCCTGCGCCACGGCGTGCGCAAACGCCGTGCGCGCGTCGGCAAATTTGCCCTCCTGGCGCAGCGTCAGGCCCAGCTCGTCCCAGGCGACGGCGCCGCCGCCGGCAAGCGTGGTGGCCCGCTGCAGCGCCTGCTCGGAGCCGGCCAGATCGCCATGCAGCCGCGCCAGCAGTCCCAGGTCGATCGCCGGAGCGGCAAATCCCGGATGCTGCAGCTCGAACTGCTTGAGCTCCAGCTCCGCATCGGTGGCTCGGCCCGCGAGCGCGAACTGCGTGGCGCGGGAGAAATCCTCGATGGCGGCCGCGGCCGGCGGTCGGGCCGGATCGGCGGATACGAGCACCGGGACCCAGGCCTCGCCGCGCTCGCTCTTGCCATAGCGCGCAGGCTTGAGCTCGGCGAGCGCATCGAAGCTCCGCTTCACCGAGGCGTCGTAGACGCCCTCTGCAGCACGCCTGGTGTTGAGTTCGTGGATCGTGATCGACTGCTCCTCGAACGGATAGGCCTGCTCCTCGAGCAACGAGTCGTACTGCTCGAGTTCCTCGGCCGAGAGCTTCTTCGGACGCTCCGAGGCGAGCAGGTCGTGCGCCAGGGTGCGGTACAGCTCGGCGGTCTCGTAGGTCGCGGCCGTCGTGGTCTCGGCCACGTCGTACGCGGCCACGATCTTGTAGGCCTGCACCGCGGCCTCCATGGCCTTCTTCTTGGCGATCAGGCTCTGCTTCAGCGGCGCCACCAGCCGCACGCCACGAAATGCGTCACGCAGCGGTTCGGCCAGTGCGAGCTGCGCGCGCGCGGCGAGGAACTTCGTGCGGTCGGTACGGGCGGCGCCGGCACCGGCATCCGCGGCCACGATCTCGCGCTGCCAGTAACGCAGTCGCTCGGCATCGCCCGCCTTGCTCGCCAGCTCCGCGAGCCGCGCACGCACCTCGATCGCCTCGGGTACCGGCGTCGGGTACTCGCGCACCAGGCGCTCGAGCAATGGCACGCTGCGCGTCGCGTTGCCGGACTGCGCGTACAGGTCGGCTGCCCGCGAGATCGCCTCGCGCACCACCGCGCGGTCCTCCTGCGGATTCGCGGCGATGCGCTCGAATTCCGCGGCCGCCTGTGCGCCGCGGCCGGCCTCGACGTAGGCGACCGCGAGTTTCGGTCCGACCTGGGAGCGGTACTGTCCCTGCGGGTAATCGTGACGGTAGGCTTCGAGCACCTGGATCGCCCGGTCCCACTGGTGATCGTTGATCAGCGCCGTGGCGGCGTCGTACTGCGCGGTCTCGACCACCTTCGAGCCGGGCGCGACACGGGCGACGCGCAGGAAGTCTTCGGCGGCCCCCGTCTGGTCGCCGGCGGTGCGCTTCGCATCCGCCTGCTTGTAGACGGCATCGGCGAGCCGCTCGGTGATGTCCGCGCGTTCCGGATCCGCGGTTCCAGCCGCCGCCAGCGCGTGCACGAAAGCGGTCTCGGCCTGCGGAAAGTCGGCCTGGTTGAACGCGACCTGGCCGAGCAGGGTCCAGCCGATGCGCTGCTTGGCCGCGTCGACTGGCGGCGTACGCGCGAGCAGCGCCTGGGCCGCCTGCACGGCGCGCGGCTGGTCGCCGGCAGCATACAGATCCTGGGCCGCGCGCGTGAGCACGCCGGCACTCTCCGGATGCTCCGGAAAGGCGGCGGCGAACTTCAGTCCCGAATCCATGGCGCGCTGCCTGGTCGCGGCGCGCGCCTCGGGCGCCTGCCCGTCCTGGTATTTCTGGTAGGACACCAGCGCCGCGTAGCCGGCCTCCGCGGAATGCGCATTGCGCGGGTAGTCGTAGGCGGTGTGTTCATACTCGCCCGCGGCATCCAGGAACTGGTGGCTCTCGAACAGCGCGTCGGCGAGCAGGTAGTTGGTGGCGGCGGAGTCCGGATCGTCCGGGAAACTCTGCAGGTAGGCCCGGTACCAGTGCGCCGCGGCGCCGTAGTCCTCGGGCTTGTGGCTCTTCTGCGCCTGCGAATGGTAGTACTGGGCCACGTCCTTCAGGTTGGTCTTGAGCTCGCTGACCACGTCCGGATAGTCGCGGTGCGCGCGCGCGCTCCAGAACGGCTGGTCGAATCCGTAGCGCTGCACGTACTCGAGCTTGCCCTGCAGCATCAGGTCGGCAAACCCGCCCTTGCGGTAGGCCTCGATGGCGGCCATCGACAGCGCCGGGGCATGCACGTCGACCGGATCGCGGCCCACGAAGGCGCGATAGGTCGAGGCGGCGTCCTGGTAGCGCTGCTTCTCCACGTACAGGTCCCCGAGCCGCGAGTACAGCAGCCAGGCGTACGGCATGTGGCCGCGACGACTCGTGAATTCATCGACCGACTTGGCGCCGTCCAGGTAGGAAAAGGTGATGCTCATGACGCGCAGCGTATCCTGCGCGAGTTCGCGGTCGGCGCGGCCGAGGCTGTCCCAGTCGCGTTCCTGCCCCGGATTGCGCGCATCGATCAGCCGCAGGTCCAGCAGGTCGGCAAAGGAGCCGAGGCTGTCCTCGTTGAGCCCGCGCTTGAACAGCGACCAGCCATGCTTGTACAGGCTCTGCGCGTAGAAGGCCGAGCCGTCGCGTCCGCGCGCGAGCACCGCCTCGTACGCCTGCTGGGCATCGGCATAGCGCTGCGCCGAGAACAGCAGCTCGCCGCGGCGGAACTGCACCTCGCCGATATCGCGGCTGGCCGGGAAGCGCGCGACGATGGCATCGAGCGTCGCGAGCGCCTGCACCGGCTGGCCCGTGGTTTCATAGGCGCGCGCGAGCTGATAGAGCACCTGGTCGTTGCGCGCGTAGTCCGGATAGGCCTTCAGCAGCGTCGTGTACAGCCGGATCGCCTCCGCGCCCTGCGCGTCGATCTGCGACACCTCGGTGGCCATGCGCTCGAGTTCGCCTGACTCGAGATTCAGATCGCCGAGCCGGCGCAGCGCCTCGGCCCGCAGCCTCGGATCCGCATTCTGCAGGTCGAGGAAGGCGCGGTAGTTATCCATCGCCCGCGATGCGCTGCCCTTCGGCACGGCCGAGGGCTGCACGTCGACCGGGGTACGCTCGAGGTCCGCGATGGTCGCAGGCGGCTTCGGCGGCTTCTTGGCCCATGCCGAAGCGGTGGCGACGAGCAGCAGCGCAGCGAGGCTCGCTGCGCGGCCGAAGCCGAGCGCACGGCGGCCCGGGCGGCTCATGGCGGCGCCGGCACGGCCGTGGGCGCATCCGGAGCCGCGACCGGCGTCGCAGTGCCCGGGGACGCCGCGCCGGCCGGGGGCGCCGCGTCTGCCGGGGACGCCGCGTCTGCCGGGGACGCCGGCCCGGCCGGGGGCCCCGGGCCGCCGGCATCACTCCTGTCGGATGCACGATCGTAGATGTCCGCCAGCTGGAAGCGGGCCTGCACCGCGTAGGCCGCCAGCCGGTCCTTCTGCGCCTGCAGTTCGGAGACCGCGAGGCCTTCGAGAAACGCGCCCTGCTGTCGCGAGCCGTCGGCGAGCCGAGCGTGCAGCGCCTGGATTCGTGCGCTCAGCGCGGCGATGCGGGCCGCGAATTCGCCATTGTTCGACGGTACGGTGGCGCGGGCGCGCTGCACGCGCGCCCAGCGGTTCTGCAGCTCTTCGAGCGCCACGTCGATCTCGTGCAGCGCATGGTGCTGCTCGTAGCTGCGGGTCTTGAACTGCGAATCCAGCCGCCAGTACAGCGCCCCCCGGATCAGCCGCAGCTTGTCGGCCGCCGCCTCGCGCTCCAGGCTCGGCGGCAGGGCCTCGAGCTGCTCGACGAGCCGCGTCACGCGCGCCCACTGCTCGCGCTCGGTGGCACTGCCGAGCGCGGCCACGTCGTCGCCGGTCTCGATGGCGTTGAGCCGCGACTCCATCTCGGCGCGGGTCGCACGCAGGTGGGCCGGCGCATCGGTGGCCAGCAGCGCATCGGTCCGCGGCAGGCGTTCGGCGTAGGCACGCTCGCGCGTATCGATCATTGCCGCGAACGCCTCCATGCTGTCATCCCAGCTCTCCAGGCTGGTGCGCATGAAGGCGAGATCGCGATAGTTCTTCAACCCTTCCTGGAAATCATTGTCAGCCAGGATCGAATACAGGTAACGCGACTCCGGCACGTCCGGCGGCGCCTGCAGCTGCCAGAACCAGCCGTGACGTCCGTCCTTGTCCTCGCCGAGCAGCTCGTCGAGCACATGGCCGTCCCGGATGTGGTCGATCGCCGTGTCGAGCGCTGCGGATTCGCCGGCAAAGGATTTCAGCGCGCTCTCGTAGGCGTCGGCCGCCTGGCCGTTCGCCTCGAGCTTCGAGTACGCGAACGGCACCGCCAGGAATGACTCCTGCACGGCCGCGTCGAGCAGGCTGCGATCATGCAGCGCGAGCCAGGGTCGCAGCGCGGCGCGAAAGTCGCCGAGCTGCGCGTGCGCCCAGCCGTCACCGAGCAGCGCGCGGCTCGAGTACGGCCCGTCGAGGCGGATGCGCTCGAGCGGCGCGAGCGACTGCTGGTTCTGTCCGGCCTGCAGGTAGGCGAAGCCGAGGGCGAGATTGGCCTTGTCACGCAGGTTCAGCAGCTCCTCGTCCCGGGTGTTGAGCGTGCCGACCGCGGTCAGAAGCGGATCCGCATCCCCGAGCCGCCCGGCCCGCACCAGCGCCACGCCGAGATTGAAGCGCGTGTAGGCCATCCAGTCCGGAGCGCCACGCCACTGCTGCGCGCGCGCGATCACCTCGTCGAAACGCTGCTGATGCATCAGCACGTTGATGAGCAGGTGCATCCGCTCGGCTTCCTGCTCCGCGGGCAGAGTGCCCTGGATCCGGCCGAGCGCCAGTTCGGCCCGATCGTAGTAACCGCGGTCATACCAGATCCGGGCGAGGTAGTACCAGGCGCGGTTACGCAGTAGCGGGGGAATCCGGTCGGTCAGCAACCGCTCGAAGCGGCGGCCGGCTTCATTGTGCATCCCCAACGACAGGTACAGTCCGCCGGCGAGCAGCTCCGCATCGCCGGCGTTGTGCGGCATGCGCTGCCACTGCGCATAGGCCTCGAGGCGCGTGAGCGCCTCGAGTTCGTTGCCCTGGTAGAAATAAAACAGCACGTCGCCGTAGTACAGGTCCTGCACGCGTACGGTGGGCAGCTGGTCGCGTGCCTTGCGCGCCGCCTGCGCCGGCGCGACCGCGGCCACGGTGCCGGCGGCGGCCAGCACGGCGATGGCGAGCAGGCGCAATGGGTGGCGGCCCCGGCTCATGCGTCGACTATTCCCAGTCCTTGATTTCGAATTCCGGCTGCTGGGCGCGCGCGCGGTCGGTGATCTTCAGCTCGAGATACTTGGCGCCCACGCCTTTCTCGAACTTCAACGTGGCGGCGCGCCGGTAATTGCGTTCGTTCGGGCCCTTGCCATTGAAGAACGCCACCAGCTCGTGCTGTCCGGCCTTCAGGTTGCCGACGTAGAGCTGTTGCACGCCACCCTTGAGCAACGCGGCGACCTCGCGCGGCGTGTACAGGTAGTCCTTGACCTCGCGATTGTCGACCTTGAGCGTGATCGAATCGAGCGCGAAGAAGTCGCCGACGTCGACCGAGACGAACACCGCGACCTGCGTGTTGGCCGGAAACAGCAGTTCCTCCTCGAGCACGAACAGGTCCTTGTTCAGGTCGACCACGTCCTTCTTGAGGTCCTGCACCTGTTCGTCGAGCGAGCGTGTACCGGCCGGCTCGCCGGCGGCAGGAGCGGCAGTCGCGGCCGCAGCGCCTGCATCGGCAGCGCCCGGCGCACTCTCGCCCGTCACGGGGTTCGACGCCTGGCCCACCGCTGGGCCCACCGCTGGGCCCACGGCAGGACCCGCCGCGGGACCGGGACCGTCGGCCGCCGCGGCTGTCGCGGGTGACGCGGGCGCCGCGGGCGCCGCGGCCGGCGCTGCCGCTGCCGGCGCGACGGGCGCCGCAGCCGCAGTCGGGGGGCTCACGGTCGCGTCCGCCGCGTGCAGCGATGGCGCGTGCAGCACCGCCAGGGTCAATGCCGGCACCAGTGCCAGCACCCGAAGTCGATACCAAGCCATTGTTTTCATGAGGCTAGAGTTTTTGACCTTGAAGATTCAGGGATGCCCGTCGTCGTCGAGCAAGGCGCGGATCTGCGCGACGTAGGACGGATCGTCGGCACGGAACTCCCGGTGCAGGTAGCGCACCACCCCCGCGCGGTCGATCAGCACGGTGGTAGGCAGGCGGTCGATGCCATAGCTTCGGCTCACGCTCTTAGCTTGATCGAGCAGCAGCGGAAATGCCGTGACGTGCGCACGCGCGTAGTCACGCGCGCGCTGGGAATCGTCGTCGACGCTGATACCGAGCACGACCAGGCCCGAGGAGCGGTAGGTGCCAAACAGCCGGTCCAGCGCCGTGAGGGCCGGCGCGCAGGTCCCGCACCGGCTGCTCCAGAACGACAGGATGACCGGCTGGCCGCGGTACTCGGACAGCCGTACGTTGGCGCCGGCGAAGGCCGGAAGCGCGAAATCCGGTGCCGCAGCGTCCAGCGGCTGCGGCGTCGCGGCACGTGCGGCCGCGCCGGGCAGGATGCCAGCGCCGGAGACCAGCCACAGTACCCAGATTGCCCGTCGTATGCACCGCACTCGCTGCTGCTCTCGCGATTGGAACCAATGGGTCGCCGGGTCCTCCGGCAGCCGGGGGGCGGCGTCGGGCTGCGCGACGATTTGACATTATCCGTCAATCTGCCCCGTGTCGCTTGAGATCCTGTCCACGGAATCGACGTCCGGATGCGCCCTCACTATGGCCGATCGGAACGCGCCACGGCAGCTGTCGGCGCGGGCCGACAGCTGCCCGCGCGTGCGCTGGGCAGGAGCGTGCTCGAAGAAGGCGGCCGCGCTAGCGGATCGGATTCAGCGCGATCAGCTGGTCGTAGCCACTCGCGCTGCCGAGGCCGGTGCCGACGCCGCCGGCCCACTGCAGGGTCTGAAACGCGCCAGCCGCGCCGTGCAGCGCCATGTAGTTGAGCACCACCATCTCGGTGAGCAGGTTCACGGCATTCGCACCCGGGCTCGAGGTCGAATTCACGTCGCCGCCGCTGGTGTAGGAACCAATCTGGTTCGTGACCGCGACCGGGCGTCCGGTCGGGTTGTAGACCAGGAAGAACGTCGCTGCGGTCGACTCGTTGTCGGAGGTCCAGACACCCTTGCCACGCCCGCCCACCGAGTTGTCGACCATGCCGCTGCTGACCACCGAGCCGTCGGTGAACACGTAGATCATCAGCGGCTGGCCCATGCGTGCCGCGTACTCGAGGCAGGCACCGATGCACTGGCCGGCCTCCAGGTCGCGCATCTCCCCGGTCGCGCGGTCGCCGGTGTGGTAGTCGAAGCCTCCCATCTCGATGGTGCCGGCCGCCGCGTAGCCGTTGACCACCATCTTCATGACGGCGGCGGTGGCGCGGAAATTCGAGTCGGACTGGTATTCGGCGGTGCTGAAAATGCCCGCACTGCCGACGATCTGCGGATCGAGATCCGGATTGAGCGTCGCAGTCGCATTGCCGAAACTGGTCCACCTGGTTCGCGGCGCTCACGTAGCCGCACTGCACGAGGTCCTTCGCGACCGCGTCCTGCGTCGGCCCCAGCAGCGTGTCGACCGCGTCGAGCTTCTTGCGGCTGATGCGTTCGACCGACTCGAGCACCGCCACCGCGTCATTCTGGCTCAGCAGGCCCACGAGCTGTCCGGTGCTCACCAGTCCGGTCACGTCCGACGCCTGCGCAACCTTGGTCGGCGGCACGGTCGGATCGATCATGTAGGACGGCGCCATCGAATTGCCGCCCGACACCGTACTCTGCGTGCCGATCAGCGGCAGCAGCGAGCCGGAATTGCCTCGACCGGGCGTGAGCACGCCGAATCCGGACGTATAGATGCCGTACATCGGATTCATCTGGTTGTTGCCGGTGTCGTTCTGGCTCATCTCGGCGAAGATCGCGCCGTTGACGTTGGCCGCCGTCGATGCGGCGACGCGCTGCTTGATGCCGCGCAGGTACGCGCTGTCGCTGTGAAACGCGACACCGAGCGTCTGGTCGACGAAGTTGCCCGCGCCGACCGAGTTGTTGGGCAGCATGTTGCCCGGCAGCCCCAGGCGGCTGTAGCCCGCGGTGGACAGGAAATCCAGCTGTCCGCCGGGTCCGCCGACCAGCACGTTCGAGCCGGCGATGTTGCCGCCGCCAGCCAGGTCGAAGCAGATGAAGGGGATCATGCCGGCCTTGCCCTGCAGGAAGCACGGCGCTCCGGTAGCGAGCGCCTGGATGTCCGGCGCCAGCGCGGCGCGGGCCGCGCGCGGATCGGCGAACAGGCTGTACACCGACAGCCCCGCGACCGTGGCAGTGGCGCCCCGGAACCCCTGCGCGAGGAATTCGCGCCGGGTAACCGGCCGCCGGTGATCCGGATGGCGGAGCGGTTCGTTGATCCCTAGGGGCCGCTTGCGTTTGAACTTCATGGCTGGCGCCTCGTAATGAATGCTTACTTGATCAGCGTGGTCGCGCTGCCGAGCACCGCGGCACACGCCGCCTTGACGATGGTGGCGGTGCGCGTCGGGGTCTGCACGCAGGTCGGGTCGCTCGCGTTGCAGTTGACCAGGCCCGTGATCAGGCTGTAGAGCTCGGTGCGGATCTGCGGGTCGGTGGGCTGCGTCGCGACGTTGGCGCCGACCGCCGGGCTGTTGATCAGCGGCGTGATCACCAGGTCCATGCCCGCATTGGTGCCGAAGGCCTGCGCCGGGGTCTGGTTCAGGTTCAGGCCCGGGAAGAACGCAGCCTCGAGCGCCGGATTGTCGACCATCGAACTGCAGTACTGGATCGAGAGCTGCGCGATGCCGATCTGCTGCGACGCCAGGAAACCCTGGATGTCCGGCATGGTCGGCAGCTGCTGTTCCACGGTCTGGTACGTCGTGTTGACCGCGCTCAGGCCCGGCGAGACACCGGTGATCGCGGCGTAGGACGCGTTCAGCTCGTCATAGACGTGCAGACCGATGTCGGCCGGCGCTGCCGTGTAGGTCGGCGCCGGAGCAGTACCGTTCACGATCGTGCGCGTGTGGGTGAAACTGCCGATCTGGTCGAAGTCCAGGAAGAACAGGTCATTCGCCGGCCCCAGCTGCAGCGGCACGATCGTGCCGACGCTCGAGAGCAGCTGGCCGTCGGTCGGCGAGTAGTTCGCGTTGGTCACGGCGGTGTTGAGCGTGCTGTAGGCCTGGCCTACGGGGAGCTCCTGGCCGTTCATGCCGATGTACATCCCGACGATCGGGATATTTCCAGGCTGGGCCTGCGGATTGAGGCTGATGAAGGTCGGCTTGTTGAACAGGTAGCTGAAATTGTCGAACTGGCTGACCTCGAACTCGATGTAGGTCTGCGGAATTCCGGTCAGAGCACTGACGTCGAACAGCAGGTAGAACAGCTGGCCGACGCCGGCCGCGTAGTTCTGCTGCACCTGCGCGGGAGTCAGCGCGGCGTTGTGCACGGCGGCGAAGCGGATCTCGCCCGCCCACGGCGTGTCCGTGGTGCTGGTCGAGGTATCGCTGCCGAGCAGGAATGCCATGCCGTTGTCCCAGTTGGTGAGCGCACCGGCGGCGGCAGGATCCAGATCGTTGGTCACCGCGCCATTCACGTACAGCTTGCGGCCATGGATCGTGTCGTAGGTCACGACGATGTGCTGCAGGGCGGCCTGCGCCGTCTGGTTCGCGACCGCGGTCTGCAGCGCCGGGGCGCCCGTCGCGCTGGTGTTCACGTTGCGTCCGTACACCTGGTACTGGAACTGGGTCTGCGCGAGTTCGAAGTCATGCGCGCCCGTGCCGCCCGAGTAGCCGGCCATGAAGGAATTCTTCTGCGCGACGTTGGCGGGTGCGGCCCACAGCTCGAGCGAGTAGGCGCCGCTCTGGGTCAGCTGGTTGAAGAGCTTCACGCTCGACGCCACCGTGCCCTGCGCCTTGCCCGCCATGCCGTTGGGTCCGAAGCGCACGCCCCAGGCGCTGTCCCAGGCGTAGTCGCCGGACAGCGTCAGGTTGATCGCCGGATCCACGCCGCTGGTGTCGTACGCCGTCGAGCCGCTGCCTTCCTGGAAGCTCCAGCGCGCGATGTCGGCGGCGTCGTAGCGGTTGTTGCCGGAGGCCACGGTGCCGCTGAGCATCGTCAGCGCGCGCGATACGACCAGCGTCGGATCGACCGGAGTCACCGCGACCATGTTCGCGAACGCGGTGATCGCCGCCAGCATCTTGGCCGCGCTGCCGGCGCAATCCACGGGGCCACCCGGCGTCGTCGCCCAGCAGTTGTGCGACTCGGTCGCCAGACGCACGTAGAAGCGCGACAGGTCGGGCTCGTTGAGGTTGATCTTCGGCTGGGCCGCCGCATAGGCCTGCGCGACATTCGGGCTCGCGAAATACGGCGACTGCGGCAGGGACGCGGCCGGAGAATGGCAGCGCGAGCAGAACTGCTGCAGCAGCGGATACACCGTCGCCTGGAAGTCGGCGCCGCCGTCGTTGGGGAACTGCTTGGTCGGACCGACCGCCTGGTCCACTGGCGCCTGCAGCTGGATCTTGGTGGAGCCGGGCGCACCGCCCGCGCCGCCACCGGCCCAGTTCTGGATCCAGGTGGTCAGGATCGTCGCGCAGTCCGAGGGGCTCGCGAGCCAGCAGTTGTGGCCACCGGCGACCTTGAGCACCATCGTGGATTGCGAGGGCTGCGTCAGGTTCACGACGGTGAGCGCGGCGGTATAGGCCTGGTTCACGTCATCCGAGCGCGCGAACTCCGGCGTCTGGCCGTTGGCGTGGTGGCACGCGCCGCAGCGGTCGGAGCCGTTGATGTTCTGCCACAGGTTGACCTTGAAAGCCTGCACGTCGGCGGAGGCCGGTGCCGGACCGGCGTAGGACGCGGCCACGTCATTCGCGGTGTTGGGGTTCTGCGTGGTCGCCGCACCGCCCGAACATGCCGCGAGGGCCAGCAGGCTTGAGCAGAGCGCGATGGAATGCAGAATGGTGCGGATGCGGTTCACGATGTGAGTCTCCCTTGAGAGGCCAGGCAACGCAGCCTAGTTGCCCATGCAGTAAACCGCGGTCTCAGCAAACACCTGCTTCATGCTGTAGCCGCTGGATTTGAAATCGGCAGCGATCTGCGCCGCCTGGGTATAGTCGGCCTGCGTGCTCGGAGGCCGCAGGCAGATCGCCTGGAACACTTTCTGGACCTGGCAGGTCGCGAACGCCTGGCTCGATGCCAGTTCCATGCCCAGGGACTTGGCGCCCTGGCCGCTGCCGGTCAGCGTCGGGTCCCAGCCCAGCGCCGCGTTCGGGCCGGTTCGCCAGCGGTTGTCCCAGCTGTCATCCTGGGTCACGTACCCGGCCGGGAAGTTGCCGGTATTGATGTGGTACTTCTGCTGCGTCACGCCAGGCGTGTACACCAGCTGCAACTGTGTCGGATCGTAGTTGTAGTATGCGAACGCCTGCGCCATCGGATCCATGCCGGAGTGGCAGCCGATGCAGTTGTTCAGGAACACGCGGCTGTCGCCGCCCGGAGAGCGGCTCACGTCCTGCCGGATCCGGTCGGGCGGGCGGGTCGTGTCCATCACCTGCGGCAGGTCGTTGCACAGGTAGTTGATCATCGTGAAGCGGAACATCGCGCGATTCGTCCCGGCGATGAAGAAAGCCTGGGCCGCTGCTTCGGTCGTGATCACGCCGGCGGTCGCGGTCGCCGGGATGCCGGTCAGCGAGGACTGCGTGGTCCGGACCAGCGCGGTAGAGAGGTCCACGCCGTTGTCGTCGAGGTACTGGTAATGATTGTTGTTGTTCGGCGCGTAGGCCGGTGCGCCCGGCGTATTGCCGGTGTACAGGATGTCGCCGGACAGCACCTGGTTGAACGGCACGTTATCGCGAATCATTCCAATGACGGTGGCGGTGTAGTCGTTCAGCGGCACGAAGGCGGACTGCGCGCGATTGGTCGCCGGGGCGATGAAGTTGCGCAGCGTGACGTTGTAGAAGCCGCTGTTGGTCATCGCGAGCTGGGCGGCGCCGGTGGCATTGCCCTGGCTGATCAGCGTCGCCATCTGCGCGAGCACCGCCGGGGTCGGCGGCACGCCGGCCAGGCGTTCGTACATGCGCAGCGCCTGCTCGTTCGAGCCCGCGATCGCGGGCACGAGGGGCTGCAGACCGAGCAGTGCGGTGAGCGCCAGGGACGCAGTGCGCCGCGCCAGGTGTCCGCTCCGGTGTGCTGTTCTCATCTCGTCGCTCCCTTGGCGCGTACCGACCCCGCGCAGTGGTGCGGACTATACGCACGCGAACAACGCGGCCGTAATGTCTCAAAGCACAGACAGCTGGTGGCATTACGTAGCAACGCTATGCTTTCGTGCTGGATCTGCGACTAGCATCACGTCGCGAAACATCGCCAGAGACTGAACTCGCGAGCAAACCTGATCGGGAGCACCAGAGGAATGACATTACCGCTACGCAATACCGGCATGGCGCTGGCCGTCGCGTTGCTGGCCGCATGCAGCAGCGGCGGTAACGTCGATATAGCCGACAACCAGTCCGCGCAGGCGGCCGCCAACGGAGCGGGCCTCGACTTCGCGATCGCTTACGTAAAGAAGAACGTGCCCACGGTTGCGACGGACCTCGCAGTTCTGCAGGCGCTCGACGATGTCTCGAGCGTGCGCCCGGTCCTGAGCGTGAATTCCAATGTGCCCACCGAACTGAGCAGCGCGGACGTCTACCTGCGCAGCACCGCCTCGCCCGAGGGTACCGAGACCAACCTGACGGCCAGCGTGACCAAGGGCGGCGTGCCGGGCACCCTGTTCTGGGACGCCAAGGACCTGGATGCGTCCCCCGACGGCACGCAGCTGGTGTTCGCGCTGCGCGACGTGACGGCGGCCAATCTCAAGGACGGGCGCAAGGCGCCGACCTGGCACATCTGGTCCTTCGACATCCCGACCGGCACGCTCAAGCAGCTCACCGGCACCGTCGATGACACGTTCCCGAACGGCAACGACGTGAGCCCGCATTTTCTCGCCGACGGGCGCATCGTGTTCTCCTCCACCCGCCAGACCCAGTCCAGGCAGGCGCTGACCGACGAGAGCGGCACCGGTGCGAACGTGCAGCCGTTCGAGGCCCAGACCGAGTCGGAGAACGAATCGGACTTCGTGCTGCACGTGATGAACCCGGACGGCAACGGCATCCACCAGATCACCTTCAATCCGAGCCATGACCTCGACGCGGCACTGCTGCCGAGCGGGCGGATCGCCTTCACGCGGTGGGACAACACCCCCAACCGCACCGGCAAGAGCGCGATGCACCTGTACAGCGCCAATCCGGACGGCAGCGACGTACAACTGCTGTTCGGCGCGCAGAGCCATCTCACGCAGAGCACGCTGCCGGCCGATCCCACGACCTGCCAGGCGCCCGTCGGCACCGGCACGCTCGGCTGCGACGTGGAATTCCTGCGCACGACGCCGATGCAGGACGGCAAGCACGTCCTCGCCCTGGTCCGGCCGTTCAAGGGCGGAGACTTCGGCGGCAACCTGCAGATCATCGATATCGCCGACTACGTCGAGAACAACCAGGCTGTTCCGGACACGCCGGGCACGGCCTTCGTGCCTACGGCCACCAGCGCGATGAGCCCCGCCACGCAGAACACGGTGCTCACGCAGACGCTGGCGGGCCTGCCGGTCCCCTCGCCCGGTGGCCGCTATAACTCCGCATTCCCGCTGTGGGACGGCACCGGACGCATCCTCGTGAGCTGGAACCAGTGCCGGCTGCAGGACCCGGTCGCCGGCACGATCCTGCCCTGCACCGAGGCCAACCTGGCGCTCGCGAATGCGGCCACGCCGACCCTCACGCTCGCGCCGCCGCTCTACAGCCTGTGGCTGCTGACGCCGAGCGCCAACACCCTCAAGCCGGTGGCAGTGCCGGTCGAGGGCGTCATGATCAGCGACGTGGTGTCGCTGCAGCCACGCACGATCGCCTGCACCACCACCAATCCCTACAGCTGCCCGACCGACACCGCGGTGCCGATGGGCTTCGACCCGGCGATGGGCATCCTCGACATCCGCAGCGTGTACGATTTCGACGGCCAGGCGATGAACACGAATCTGGTCAATCCGGCGATCACGACGCTCGCACAGATCGCGACGGCCAGCGCCGCCAACCGCCCGGCGCGCTTCCTGCGCATCGAACAGGTCGTGCCTTTCGGCGATCCGAAGCTCAACGACGGGTTCCCGAAGTTCGACCGCAATGTCGCGCTCGGCGGCTCGGTGGGTTTCATGCGCCAGCTGCTCGGCTACGTGCCGATCGAACCCGACGGCTCGGTGCGCGCCAAGGTCCCCGCCAATGTCGCGTTCCAGATCTCGGTGGTGGACAGCAACGCGCAGGAAATCCCGGCGTTCCCGCGCCATACCGCGTGGCTGACGCTGCGTCCGGGCGAGGTCCGCAGCTGCAATGGCTGCCACGTGCCCACGCCCGGCCAGAATGGCGTGAGCGGGCGCTCGCACGGACGCGCGAACCTGTTCACGGCACTCAATCAGGGACAGGGCAGCAGCTTCAACGTCGCGTCCGGCAACGGCGCCGATGCGAACCTGATCGTCTGCGCCGGCGATACCATGGCGCAGGAGGCGGCGGGCACCAATTGCAACGCCTCGCCGCACAACGCCTCCAACCTGAGCGCCAACGTCGTGTTCCAGGACATCTGGGGCGACGGCATGGCGGCGAACGGCAACGGTCCGATCAGCTATACCTACGGTGACCTGACGACCCTGATGCCCATTCCCATCGCCTGCGCGGGCGTCTGGGCCGCGCCCTGCCGCAGCATCATCGACTATCCGAAGCAGATCAGCCCGCTGTGGCAGGTCTCGCGCGGCAACAACGGGGTCAATACCTGTACCAACTGCCACACGTCCAAGCTGCCGCCGATACCGACCCCGGTGCAGGTGACGCAGGTCGTCAATGGCCAGACGGTCACGACCACGGTGATCGTCCAGGTACCGCAGCCTCCCGCGGGCAATCTCGACCTCACCGATCCCACCGCGGCCGCCGGCACCCAGTTGATCGGCTACACCGACCTCGTGGATACTCATACTGCGTCAATGTTCTCGGCCAGTCCGGCTGGTACGCTGGTGACGACGACGAGCCAGGTGCCGGGGTCGATCAATCCCGGCAATGCCGCCGGTTCGTGCTTCTTCCGGACAGTCACCGGTCAGCAGAACGGCTGCAGCATCATGGGGACGGTAAACCACTCCCCGGCCGCCGGCCCGTTCATGACCCCGGCCGAGTTGCGGTTGCTGTCCGAGTGGGTGGATATTGGAGCGCAGTATTACAACAACCCATTCGACGCGCCGCTGGCCAACTAAGGTCGTTCCGCTGCTCGCCGCATTGCTGCTGTCGCTGCCTGTGGCCGGACCCGCGGCTGCGCGCGAGTACCTGCAGCTGTTCGTGATGCAACCCTATCTCGAGCTGCATACCGGTCCCGGCCGCGGCTATCCGGTCACGCAGGTGGTCGGACGCGGAGAGTCGGTCCAGGTGCTGATGCGTCGCACCGAATGGTTCAAGGTGCGCACCGAACGCGGTGTCGAGGGCTGGGCACGCGGCAGCGAACTGCTGCTGGCGCAGCAGGCCGACGGCACGCCATTCAGCTTCAACCTCGGCGACCGTGCCGGCTTCACGGATCACCGCTGGGAGACCGGGATCATGGCCGGCAATTATGCCGGCGCCAGCACGGTCACGTTCTACCAGGCGCTGTCGCTGACCGAGCACCTCAAGGTCGGATCTGAATGCCGGGCAGTTCCTCGGCAACCTGTCGAACGGCTATGTGGTCGACGTCGGGCCTGACCCACGTGTTCATGCCGCAGTGGCGCTTCTCGCCATTCGTATCGCTGGGCGGAGGCTATGAGCGGGTCGAACCCAAGGCGACGCTGGCGGCACCGACCGATTCGAGCGACGCAGAATGGCTACATCGGGATCGGGGCGCGCTGCTACCTGACCCGCCGGCTGTTCCTGCGCGGTGAGTACCTCAGCTACGAGGTATTCACCAACAACAACAGCAACGAGGTCAAGAAGGAATGGAAAGTCGGTCTGGCATTCTTCTACTGAGCGTTGCTGTGATGCTGGGCTGCAGCGGCTGTGCGCTGTTCCACCGGCACCGCAATGCCAGCCGCCGCGCCGGTCCAGTCCTCGCCGGAGGCCGATGCGTCGGCCGCGCCGCCGAGCGTGATCGAGCCCACGGTGGAGCGCCGTACCCTCCACGTGCCGCGGATCCGCGCCAGCAACGTCGAACTGGGCGCGTACTTCGGCGAGCTGTCGATCCAGGACTTCGGCGCCCAGCCGGTCAAGGCGCTGCGCGCCGACTACCACGTGACCGAGGATTTCTTCTTCGAGGCGGCCTACGGTTACGCCAAGGCCGGCAAGACCAGCGCCGAGATCCTGGGCGGATACCAGCTGCTTTCCGATGCTGAGAGGCGGTTCACGTATTACAACCTGTCACTCGGCTACAACTTCCTCCCGGGCGAGGTGTTCATCGGCCGCCACCTCGCCATGTCGAGCTCGCTGTACCTGATCGGCGGAATCGGCGCCGTGAAGTTCGCCGGCGACCAGAATTTCACCGTGAATTTCGGCTCCGGGTTCAGGGTACTGCCGACGGACTGGCTGTCGATCCACATCGACGTCCAGGACCTGGTGTTCCGATCGGATGTGACCGGCGTGAACGAGCTCAAGAACAACCTGCAGGCAACGATCGGCGCGGCCGTATTTTTCTAACGGAGACACCCAAGCCATGACCCGTCATCCTGTTCGAACCCTGGCCCTGGCGCTGATCGCAAGCGCGGGCGCCGGGCTGCTGGTACCGGCCGCCCTGGCGGCGCCGGGCATCGCCCCCGGGGCGCCCGCTCCCGGCTTCCAGTTGCCGAGTTCCGGCAGCGGACCGCTGGCCCTGAGCGATCTGAAGGGGCAGGTGGTGCTGATCAATTTCTGGGCCAGCTGGTGCGGCCCGTGCCGCCAGGAAATGCCCGTGCTCGAGCAGCTGTATCGCAAGTACAAGCCCGCAGGCTTCACGCTGCTGGGCGTCAACGTCGAACCCAAGTCGGGGGACGCGCTGGGATTCCTGAAGTCGACACCGGTGAGCTTTCCGATCCTGTTCGACACGACCAGCAAGGTCAGCACGCTCTATGAAGTGTCGGGAATGCCGAGTACCGTGATCCTCGATCGCAAGGGCAACGTGCGCTACGTGCACCACGGCTACAAGCCGGGCGAGGAAAGCGAATACCTCGACCAGATCCGCACGCTGATGCGGGAATAGTCATGAGCGCGCCTGCACATCGAGCCGGAGGTTGGCGGTGGCTCGCGCTGCTGGCCCTGGGCGCGGGCATGACGCTGCTCGGCGGCTGCGACGCGATCCAGCCCTGGGTGAAGCCCTACGAGCGCGAACATCTGGCCGACCCGATCATGTCGTTCACGCCCAACCCGGTGTCGAGCACCTATCTGGACCATGCCTTCGAGGTACGCGAGGGTGCCCGTGGCGCCACGGGCGGCGTCGGCGGCGGGTGCGGCTGCAACTAGATGGGCATGCGAGGCGGCATCGGGGCGCGCTGGGTGGCCGCGACGGCGTTCGCGCTGGCCATGGTGACGCGCGCCGACGTGCTGCCGGACGACCGCGCCGACGTGCTCTGGCACCGCTGGCAGGGCGGCGGCGTGGAGGTCGAGGGACCCTCGGTGCTGGTGCGCAAGAAGCTCGGGGACTCGGTGTCGCTGTCGGCGAACTACTATGTCGACATGATATCGAGTGCCTCGGTCGACGTGCTGTCGACCGCCAGCCCGTACAAGGAGCGGCGCACGCAGAAGAGCCTGAGCGCGGATTACCTGAACGGCAAGACGACCTACAGCGCCGGTTACATCGCGAGTGACGAGCCGGACTATCACGCCAAGACCGCATTCTTCTCGGTCAGCGAGAGCATGTTCGGCGATCTTACGACCGTCTCGTTCGGCGGCACGCGCGGCTGGGACAAGGTGTTCGAGCACATCCATTCCTCCACCGTGAATACCTTCGATTTCAAGGGCGACGCCGACCGCCGCAACTGGCAGGTCAGTCTGTCGCAGATCCTCACGCGCAACTGGCTGCTCAGCCTGAACTTCGAGACCAGCCAGAACGACGGCTACCTGCAGAGCCCGTATCGCTCGGCACGCTACCTCGCGGCAGACGGTTCGGTGCAGGCGGAGGCCGAGGTCTATCCGGATACCCGCACCGGCAACGCGGCATCGCTGCAGCTCAAGTACTACCTGCCCTGGCACGCCGCGCTCGACGGCAGCTACCGCTTCTACAAGGACACGTGGGGCATCCTCGCGCACACCTTCGGGGTCGGCTACACGCAGCCGCTGTTCACGAACTGGACCTTCGACCTCAATGCCCGCTATTACCGGCAGCGTGCCGCGAATTTCTACAGCGACCTGTTCCCGTACCAGGACTCGCAGAATTTCATGGCGCGCGACAAGGAGCTGGCGCAGTACCACGACCTGACGATCGGCGCGCAGGCCACCTGGGAGTTCCATCCGGCGTGGCCACACTGGATCGAAAAAGGGACCATGAACTTCAGCTACGATCGCATGAGCATCAATTACGACGATTTCCGCAATTACGGCCGCACCGGCGGCTCGCCGCTGGGCGTCCCGCTCTACGGCTACGACGCCAATATCACACAGTTCTTTATTTCCCTCTGGTACTGAACGATCATTCGCCTGCTGAAGTCGAAGCGACTTTGGAGGTGAACGATGAGCCGACCGCCCTCGAGCCGTGCGCTGCCACGCGCACTCGCCTGCCTGCTGATCGCCATTGCGGCCCTGGGGCCGTGCGCCTCGGCACAGACGCGCGAGCAGACTCGCGAGGATGCCCGGCTGATCACGGCGCGCGAAGTGCTGGAGGAACTGCGTGCTGCGCCGGACCAGAACGTGCCCGACTGGCTCATGCAGCGCGCCTACGGCATCGCGGTGGTACCCGAGGTGATCAAGGGCGCGCTGATGTTCGGCGGTCGCTACGGCAGCGGCGTGCTCACGGTCCGCGACGCCGGCGGCCGATTCAGCAATCCGATCTTCATCACGCTCGCCGGTGGCAGTTTCGGGTGGCAGGTCGGTGCGACCTCGACCGACGTGGTGCTGGTATTCGTGACCCAGCGCAGCATCGAGAACTTTGCCCGCGGCAAGTTCACCCTCGGGGCCGACGCCTCGGTGGCGGCCGGGCCCCTGGGGAGGCAGGGCGAGGCGGAGGCGGGCGTGAATGCGGAAATCTACTCGTACTCGCGCTCGCGCGGGCTGTTCGCGGGCGTCGCCCTCGATGGCACCGTGCTCGCCTTCGACCGCTCCGCCAACCGCGCCTACTATTCGGATCCCGGCGTGAGCACCGAAACCATCACGAGCGGCAAGGACACCACCACGTCGGAATCGGCGCGCCGCTTCCTCGCCGCGATCGCCCAGAGCGCCTATCCCCCCGGAGCCGCGCCGCCCGAACCGGGCGCCGCCGCGGCACCGCCGAGCGCCCCGCCCGCCGCACCGCCGCCGGTCAGTGCCGCGCCGCCCAGTCCCGCGCCACCCGGTGCCGCGCCGGCGGCGACCCACAGTTTCCCGCTGGAAGACTCGCAGCCGGGCCGGGAACCCCGGTGACCATGGCAAGCACCTGAGCTGACCGGACGCGCTCCCGCCGGTCCAGCGATGCCGTTGACCATGCCGCCCTCCCCGCCCGGCGCCGACGCGCCGTCCACGGTGCCGTTGCGTGTCACGGACCTGCGCAAGCGCTACGGCGACGTGGTCGCCGTCGATGGGGTCTCCTTCGAGGTGCGTCCCGGGGAGATCGTGGGCCTGCTCGGACCGAATGGCGCGGGCAAGACCAGCACCATCAACATGATCCTGGGAGTACTGGAACCGAGCTCCGGGGCAGTGGCGATCGAGGGAATAGACCTCGCGCGGCGTCGCTCCCAGGCGCTCGCGCACACCAATTTCGCCGCTGTCTATGCGCCGCTGCCCGGGAATCTCACGGTGTTCCAGAACCTGCGCTTCTTCGGGCTCATCTATGACGTGCCACGCCTCTCGATCCGCATTGCCGACCTGCTCGCCGAGTACGACCTGGAGCGCCTGGCCGCCACCCGCACCGGCCTGCTCTCCTCCGGCGAGCAGACGCGCCTGGCGCTGGCCAAGGCGGTCCTGAACCAGCCGCACCTGCTGCTGCTGGACGAGCCGACAGCGTCACTCGATCCGTCGGCTGCGGACCTGATCCGCGGCCGGATCCGCGCCATGGCGCGCGACCGGGGCTGCGGGATCCTGTGGACCTCGCACAACATGTACGAGGTCGAGGAGACCTGCCATCGCGTGCTGTTCGTCTCGCACGGCAGGATCCTGCTCGAGGGCAATCCGAAGTCGCTGCCCGTCGAGCATGGTGCGGCGACCCTCGAGGAGCTGTTCATCCGGCTGGCGCGCGAGCCGCTGGCCGGTGGCACCAGTCCCGATTCCCCTGCGCGCGCGCCGGGCAAGGCGCACGCATGAGGCTGCGTCCGATCGCGGGCATCGCGCTGCGCCAGCTCTACCTGATGCGCAGCAGCCCGACCCGCATCCTGCCCATGGTGGCCTGGGTCGCCATCGACATGGTCGTGTGGGGTTTCATGTCGCGCTACCTGGACAGCGTGTCCGGCGGCACCGTGAACTTCATCGGCAGCCTGCTCGGAGCGGTGCTGTTCTGGGACTTCTTCACGCGCGTGATGCAGGGCGTGAGCATGGCGTTTCTCGAGGATGTCTGGTCACGCAACTTCATCAATATCTTCGCCACGCCGCTGCGCATCTCCGAATACCTGACGGGCCTGGTCTGCACTGGGATCACGACCAGCCTGATCGGCCTGATCGTGATGCTGGTGCTCGCGACTGCGGTCTTCGGCCTGCACTTCCTGGCGCTCGGCGCCCTGCTGGTTCCCGGCCTGCTGGTGCTGTTCCTGTTCGGCATCGCCTTGGGCGTACTCGCCGCGGCGATGGTGCTGCGGCTCGGTCCGGCGTCGGAATGGCTCGCCTGGCCGATTCCGGCACTGCTGTCGCCATTCGTCGGCGTGTTCTATCCGCTGCGCACGCTGCCGGCCTGGATGCGGGCGGTAGGCCACCTGTTGCCCCCCTCCTACGTGTTCGAGAACATCCGCTCGCTGATCGCAGGACACGGCTATTCGTGGACGGAACTGCTGGTGAGCGTCGTACTCGCCGTACTGGATGTGGCGCTGGCCGTCTGGGCGTTCCGGGCCGTACATCGCCACGCGGTGCGCACCGGGCTGCTCGCGCGCTACAGCGCCGAGAGCGCCGGCTGAGCGCCGCCTGGCACCGACGGCGCGCCGGCAGTTCAGGCCTTCGGGCCCGATGCGGGCGGATTGGCGGAATCGGCGGCGGAATCTCCCGTGGACAGCGCGGTGTCGGCGGCCGGAACCGTCGCCGCCGGTGGGACCGGCGCGGCGCGCCTGCGCTTCGAGGCTGCCGGGCGAGCGGTCACTCGCGCGCCGGCGCCGTGGCCCGCACGCCGGGCGCGGGCGGCCGCCACCGCGCGGGTGGCGCGCTTCGGGCCCGCGGGGGCCGCTGCGGCCGGAGGCGCGCCGCTGCGCCGTCGAGCGCTCGCCGCCGCCTGCGCCCGCTGCAGCGCGAGCCGCGCGCTCTTGCGCCGCGCTTCGGCCTCGCGGGCCTCCCGGCGGGCCTGCTTGGACGCCTTCTTGGCCGCCTTCAACTCGCCCTTCAGCGTGCGGACACGATCCTTGCTGGCGCGCAGCCGAGCGCGCAGCACCTTGAACTGCTGCTCGCTGCGCGCCACTGCGGCGCGCGCCGCGCTGATCCCCGCCGACTTCCTGGCACTGCTCATTCTGCTTCTCCGGCCCGGCTATGGCCTCAAGCGTAAGACAAAACGGTCCGGAAGAATATCCAGGCCGTCCGGAACCTCCCGCCTCGCGCCTGCCACGCCGCGCGACTGCCACGCTACACTGGCAGCGTGACTCCCCATGCGCGCGCGGGCCGGCGCCTCAGCATCTCCGGCCGTCCGATCATCACCTACGGACTGCCGCGCCGGATCTGGCAGGATCTCTATCATTTCTCCATGACGGTCCGCGCAGCCAGGCTCGCGGCGGCCGTGGCCGCGCTGTTCCTGCTGTTCAACCTGCTGTACGCCGCGCTGTACGCGCTGCAACCGGGCGACGTGACCAACGTGAACCCCGCGGGCTACTGGGGACTGTTCTTCTTCAGCGTGGAGACGCTGGCGACCGTCGGCTACGGCGACATGCACCCGTGCACCGTCTACGGACACGTCGTGGCCTCCTGCGAGATCCTGACCGGCCTGATGGCCCTGGCGCTGACCACCGGCCTGATCTTCGCGCGCTTCTCGCGGCCGACAGCGCGCTTCCTGTTCGCCCGCCACGCGGTGATCCGCCCGCTCGATGGCATGCCCACCCTGATGCTGCGCGCGGCGAATGCACGACAGAACGTGGTCATGGAAGCGCAGGCGCAGTTGCGGCTGATCCGCGAAGAGCGCACACCCGAGGGCTATCAGATTCGCCGCATCCACGACCTGGTGCTGCGCCGCCAGGCGCACCCGATCTTCATCTTCGGCTGGAACCTGATGCACGTGATCGACGCGGCCAGCCCACTCCACGGACAGACCGAGCAGACGCTGAGCGCGGCGCGCGCCACGCTGCTGCTGACCGTCAGCGGCACCGACGAGACCACCGGCCAGACGCTGATGGCGCGGTACCAGTACCCGGCCAGCGCCCTGCGCTGGAACCATGAATTCGTCGACATCCTTTCGACCGGCGAGGACGGCATCGACCGCTTCGACTATCAGCGGTTCCACGACGTGCGCCCGCTCGGCTGAACGGCTATGGTCCGGAATCGGCGAATCACCTACGCTTGAACCGCATCGCCGGCGTCGTATGCCACGGACGAATGGACGGGAGGGTACAGTCATGCAGCATCGCGCCGCCTTCGCCCCAGCGCAGCTTGCGCTCGCACTCGCACTCGCCGGGCTGACCGTCGACGCTGCCGCGCAGTCCGATGGCGCACCACCTGCCGCCGATGCCGCGACGCCGATCACGTCCACGCTCGAGGAGGTGGTCGTCACGGCCACCAAGCGCACCGAGTCCCTGAGCAAGGTGCCGATCAGCATCAGCGCCTATACCCAGGAGGCCATGGACCAGCGGGATATCCGGACCATCAGCGACATCGTCGCGCAGACTCCCGGCCTGAACCTGGGCGACCAGGGCAGCAATGGCGTCGGCGACCGCATTTCGATCCGCGGCATCGATTCCAACACCGGCGCCGGCACCACCGGCGTGTACATCGATGACACGCCAATCCAGGCGCGCAGCAACCCGGTCAACCTCGGCGGCACGGTGTTTCCGGAAGTTTTCGACCTCGAGCGGGTCGAGGTGCTGCGCGGGCCGCAAGGCACGCTGTTCGGCGCCGGAGCCGAGGGCGGCGTGGTGCGCTTCATCACGCCGGCTCCCAGCGTGTCGAAGGACAGCGCGTACGCGAAGGCGGAGCTCGCCGGGACCCAGGGCGGCGGACTGAGCTATGAACTCGGCGGCGCCTTCGGCGGACCACTGATCGACGGCGTGCTCGGCATACGCCTCAGTGGCTTCGGCAGCCACGATGGCGGCTGGGTCGACCGGACCGCGTGGGAGAGCGGACAGCACTTCGGCGATGTCAACTGGAGCGATGGCGGTGGCGCCCGCATCGCCCTGCTCTGGCAACCCTTCCAGGGCCTGAAGCTCACCCCATCGCTGCTCTACCAGGGCTCGCACCAGAACGATTCTCCGGACTACTGGCAGCAGCTGTCCGACCCGTCGTCCGGGCGCTTCGTGAGCGGCTACCAGCTGCGCCAGCCGAGTACCGAGCATTTCACGGTGCCGAGCCTCAAGATCGAAGCCGATTTCGGCGCGGTGCAGCTGACCTCGATCAGCTCGTACTTCTATCGCTCCGAATCCAATATTTCGGACGTCACCAATTACGATATCGCCGGGGCGCTGGGCGCGGTGGGGGCCAATGGCGAGAACAATTTCTTCCCCAGCCTGCCGGGCGGCGCGCTGGTCACCGATGCGTTCGTCGGTGCGACCGTGCAGAACGTGTTCACGCAGGAACTGCGGCTCCAGAACGGCAATCCGGACGCGCGCCTGCGCTGGGTAGCCGGACTGTTCTTCCAGAACAGCCGGCTCAGCGATTCCCAGGTCGCACCCGTCCCGCAGCTGCTGAACCTGTGGACCCAGCAGCAGCCCGGCGCCTTCGCGGGGTACTACTACCCTGGCGGCTGCACCGCGGACTGCAGCGGCCTGCTCGCGGGCCAGTACGAGTACACCGGGCTCGAGCATTCGCGCGACCTGCAGGTCTCGGCGTTCGGCTCGGTGGACTGGTCGATCACCCGCCGGCTGATCCTGAACGCCGGACTGCGGGTCGAACACACGGTCGCGGATTTCGTGTCGGTCGAGGACGGCCCGGTCAACGACGGCCTTTCCTCGAGCGGCGGCAATGCGTCCGGCAATCCGGTGACGCCGAAACTCGGGCTGTCGTTCCAGCAGGACGAAGACACGCTCTACTATGGCTCGATCGCGAAGGGCTACCGCCCGGGTGGCGGCAACAGCCATGTGCCACCGTCCTGCGGCAGCGACGAGACCGCCATCGGGCTCAAGGACGTGCCCGCGTCGTACGGTCCGGACACTACCTGGAGCTACGAGCTGGGCAACAAACGGCGCTTCGCCGACGGTCGCGTGTCGCTGGACGCCAGCGTCTACTACATCGACTGGCGCTCGATCCAGTGGTACTACTTCCTTCCCGACTGTGGCTACGGGATCGTCTTCAATCTCGGGAATGCGCGCAGCGAGGGCTTCGATCTGGAACTCGACGGCAGGATCACGCCGCAGCTCACCGCGACGCTGAGCGTCGGCTACACCGACGCCAACTTCAAGGACACCGTGGTCCTGGACCAGACGCCCGGCGACCCGCGCTTCGGCACGCAGGTGGTGGCGGCCGGACAGACGCTCGGCCAGTCACCGTGGACGATCTACTCCAGCCTGGAGTACCAGTTCCGCCTCGGCGATCTCACAGGCTGTTACGTGCGAGCGATCGATGACTTCCGCAGCTCCAATCGCGGGCCGTTCCTGTACCAGAACCCGAATTCGGCCGCTTACGATCCCCAGCTGCGACCCGACCCGTCGACCAACCAGCTGGACCTGCGCGGTGGACGCAGTTTCGGCAGCTGGGACCTGTCGCTGTTCATCAATAACCTGCTCGACGCGACGCCGGTGACCGAGCTCAGCCACTATGCGACGGGACTGAACCAGAACGGCAGCGATCCGAATTTCGGCAATCAGGTGTCCTCGCCGATCTTCGTGGCCGCGGGACTGCGGCCGCGCACCTATGGCGCGACCGCAATCTTCCGCTACTGAGCCTGCTTCGCGTCGCGTTGCTTCGCGTCCTCGCCCGGATGAGGCCTGGGTTTGCCGGTGGCGGCCGGTTTCGGCTTCGGCTTCGGCTTCGGCTGCGCACCATGACCAGCGGCAGGCGGCTGCGTACCGCCGTGCTCGGGCCTGCCCGCATGTTCGATAGCCGGCCCACCAGGCGCCGCGGGAGTCCGCGGCTGCATGTCGGGCCGCGCCACCGGTGACGCCGCGGGCGGCGGGAGCGCCCGGGGCGCTGGCGCATCCGGGGCCATGGCACGAGATTCCGGCGGCTGTGCCAGCGGGCGCTCCGGCGTGACGGGCCGCTCCGGCGTGACGGGCCGCTCCGGCGAAGCGGGTCGCTCCTGCGGCACGGGGCGTTCCTGGGGCGCCGGGCGTGGCGGCACGGTGTTGCCGACCCGTTGCGGCGGCGGCAGCGATACCGGACCCTGCCCTGGGCGGTAGCTCGGAATCGGGCGGGTCGAGGCCGGCTCAGGCGCGACCGCCTTGAACACGGCGGGCTGCGCCGCGGCCAGATGGGCGGTTGCCGGCACCCTGCTGTTGACCGCCTGGTGGTTCGCCGTCGCCTCGGGGGGCGCGACGATGGTCACGTTCGTGACATTCGTGACGTTGTTGATCACCGTGGTGTTGCGCACCGTGGTGTTGTTGCTGTTCACGGTGGCCGTCACACGCATGCCCGGCGCGATCACCGGCGGAGCGCCGGTGACGACCGCCGGCGCGGTGCCGATCGGCGCGGGAACGATGATGCCGGGGCGTGACCCGGGAGGCGCCGGGATGAACACGCCGCTCGGTCCGATCGGGCGCGGGCCGGGCACGACGCCGACCGCGGCGACTTCGACGCTCAGGTGGATCCCCAAGGGGGGCGGGACGAATACCACTCCGGGCGGTGACCAGTGGCCGCCGACGAAGATCACCACGCCGGCGCGATTCTCGTAGTACGGATGCACCCAGCCATAGCCGGGCTGCGGTGGCGCGAGCCAGTGGCCGTGCGCCCAGACCCAATTGCCCTGCCACACCCAGTAGCCGCCGACCCACACGGCCTCGGCGAATGGCGGCGGCGGCGGTGCCTCGACCAGCATCGCCGGGGGCGCCCAGCCGACCGCTATCGGTGGCGGCTCGCCGACCGGCGGTTCGACATACACGCTGACCACCGCGGGCGGCGGCGCCGGGACGTAGATCTCGGGTGCCGGCAGCGCCACGTCGACGCGTGGCGGTGTGACGGTCGCGACGCAACCCGCCAGGCAAGTCAGTGCCAGCGGCGCCACCAGTGGCGCTACGATATGTCTCATGCTGAGTGCTCCCTCGATAGAGGCGATGACGCGATACTAACGCGGCCGATGCCTCAACCGTTGACGGCGCCGGCCGCGGCGGGCTTTTCGAACAGGTAATGGGAGACGAGCCATTCGCGTCCTTCGCGGTATCCCCACAACTCCGCGCAGGCCATGAAGAACACGCGCCAGTAATTCCACCATTTCGCAGCCTGCTGCGGTCCATAGCATTGGCCGAACACCGGCATGATCGCCGCCCGGTGCGCTGTCCATGTTCGCGAGCCACGCCTCGGCGGTCTGCTGGTAGTGCTCGCCGCCGACCTGCCAGTGCTGGCGCAACCGCAGATCGTCCTGGAAGTACAGCAGCAGGTCGTCGCTCGGCATGATGCCGCCGGTGAAGAAGTAACGCGCCATCCAGTCGCTGTCGTCACGCACCTCGAACGGATAGGCGTAGCAGCGATGCGTGAAGATATGCACGAACAGCCTGCCGCCGGGCGCGCAGCCAGCCCGCGATGCGCCGGAGCAGGAGCTGGTAGTTGCGCATGTGCTCGAACATCTCGACCGACACGACGCGGTCGAACTGCGTGCCGTCCGCGAACTGCAGCACGTTGACGTCGCAGGTCAGGATCTCGAGATTGCCGAGTCCGCGCGCGGCGGCCGTCTCGCGGATGAAGGCGCGCTGCGAGTGTGAATTGGACACCGCCGTGATCCTGCTGCGGGGCAGAAGCTTCGCCATGTAGAGGCTCAGCGAGCCCCAGCCGCAGCCGAGCTCCAGGATGCGCTCCCCATCCTGCAGCCGCGCGCGCTCGACCGTGAGCCGCAGCATGCGCTCTTCCGCCTGTGCCAGCCCCGAGGTCCCCGGAGCGAAGTAGCCGCTCGAGTACTTCAGATGCGGACCGAGCACCAGCTGGTAGAACGCCGCCGGGACCTCGTAGTGCTGCTCGTTGGCGGCCGAAGTCTCTATGGCCACCGGGCTGGCGCGCAACTGCTCGACCAGGCCCATCAGGCGGGCCTGGTCCTGCTCGGGACCGCCGCGATCTTCCTCCCGCAGGCGCTGCGCCAGCAGTCGACGGATACCACGACGCAGCACGGTGTCGGGCACCAGGCCCTTCTCGACCAGGGTCAGCGACAGCTTCATGCCGGGCCTCTCAGGGGTTGCGGCGCGACAGCAACACGGCCGCGGTATCCGCGCCGCGCAGCGCCGCGATCTCCTTCAGGACGTACGCTGCCATCGCCATGTTGCCGAGAAGCATGATCGCGACGAACCAGCCGAGGCGGCGCATCCAGCGCTGCTCCTTGTACAGCACCCAGACGTAGAAGGTCAGGAAGCCGCAGTAGGCATCGCATAGCGTCGCGATGGTCCAGGCGCGGTCTGGAGGCGTGATGAGTCCGCTCCACCGCCAGACTGGCTGCACGCTGCTGGCCCAGCTCGTGACCAGCACCATGCCGGCCAGCACGGCACCGAAGGTGAGTTGCAGCAGCGTCTTGTAGCGCATGGTCTCGAGGCTCGTGGCGGTGGGGACGGGTCCCGGGTGTTGCCATCCCTTACGCCGCGAGAAACTCCCCGGATGCAGGACTTTACAGTATCTTTACGCATCCGGATCGGCCGCCTGCGCGTACTACACGCCGTGAGCCACCACCCGAATCGAGCCGCCGCATGGAACGCCGCGCCAACATCGCCATCATAGGGTCCGGAATCGCCGGGCTGACGGCAGCCTACCGACTGCACGACCGGCACCACGTGACGCTCTACGAAGCGTCGGAGCATCCCGGCGGACACACCGCCACGATCGATGTCGAGCTGCACGGGCGCCACTGGGCCATCGACACGGGATTCATCGTGTTCAACGACTGGACCTACCCGAACTTCATCGCGCTGCTGCAGGAGCTGCAGGTGCCCTGGCAGCGCTCTGACATGAGCTTCTCGCTGCGCTGCGAACGCACCGGCCTGGAATACAACGGCACCTCGATCAACCAGCTGTTTGCACAGCGCCGCAACGCGCTGCGCCCCTCCTTCCTGCGCATGATCTACGACATCCTGCGCTTCAATCGCGAGGCCCGGGCGCTGCTGCGCGAGCCCGGCTCGACCGTCACGCTGGCGCAGTACCTGCACTCCCACGGCTACTGCCGACCGTTCGTGGAGCGCTACCTGCTGCCGATGGGCCGCTCGATCTGGTCGGTGAGCGAGGCCGCGCTGCTGGGATTCCCGGCCCGTTTCTTCGTGGAGTTCTTCGACCGACATGGGTTCCTGAGCGTGAACCACCGGCCGGTCTGGCAGGCCATCCGGGGCGGTTCGCGCGAATACGTGCGCCGCATGGTGCAGCCGTTGCGCTCGCAGCTGCGTCTGCGCACGCCGGTGACCGGCGTGCGCCGCGAGGCCGACCGGGTACTGGTACGCACCCGCCACGGCGACGTCGCGAGCCATGACTACGTGGTATTCGCCTGTCACAGTGACCAGGCGCTCGCGTTGCTGGAGCAGCCGGTTCAGGCCGAGACGGAGCTGCTCGCGGCATTCGCGTATCAGGCCAACGATGTCGTGCTGCATACCGATACGCGCATGCTGCCGCGCGCGCCGCGCGCACGCGCGGCCTGGAACTACCACCTGCTGGCGCGGCCGCAGGAGCAGGTCGCACTGACCTACAACATGAACGTGCTGCAGCGCCTGACTGCGCCGGAGGTGTTCATGGTCACGCTGAACCGCACCGGGGACATAGAGCCCGCGCGCGTGCTCGGCCACTACGTATACCACCATCCGGTGTACACCCCCGCCGCCGTAGCCGCCCAGGGCCGCCTGGCCGAGATCAATGGCGTCAACCGCAGCTACTTCTGCGGCGCCTACTGGGGCAGCGGCTTCCATGAAGACGGCGTCGTGAGCGCGTTGCGGACCGTGGAGGCGCTGAACCGGCGCACCGGCGTCGACTCGCCGCTGCTGCCGCGCGTGCCGGAACGGGCGGGCGCCCGCGGAGCCGGCGGCGCGTGAAGAGCTGCCTGTACGTCGGGCAGGTGCGCCATCGGCGCTACGCGCCGCGCCACCACGCGTTCCGCTACCGGGTACATATGTGCCTGCTGGACCTCGACGAGCTGCCGGGGCTGTTCGACCGCTTCTGGCTGTACTCGGCGCGGCGCCCGGCACTCGCCTGGTTTCGCCGCGCCGACTACCACGGCGACGCCGCGGTGGCCGCTCGGCTCGGCGATCCGCGATACGGTCGCGCGCTCGACCGGCATCCGCCCGACCGGCCCGGTGCGGCTGCTCACGCACCTGCGCTGCTTCGGCTACTGCTTCAATCCGGTCAGCTTCTACTACGTGTTCGACGCCACGGATACGCGGGTCACGCACGTGGTCGCCGAGATCACCAACACGCCCTGGAACGAGCGCCACAGCTACGTGCTGCCGACCGACGCGGCGGCGGCGCCGGGACGGCATGCCTGGCACTGGCAGTTCGCGAAGGCGTTCCACGTCTCGCCGTTCCTGCCGATGGACATGCAGTACGACTGGCGCTGTTCGGCGCCCGGCTCGACCCTGCTCGTGCACATGGAGAACTGGCGCGATGGCGAACGCGACTTCGACGCCACGCTCACGCTCGTGCGCCGGCCGATCACGCAGCGCTCGCTGCTACTCGCGCTGCTCGCGGTACCGCCGATGACGCTGAAGGTGATCGTGCTGATCTACTGGCAGGCGCTGCGGCTGGCGCTCAAGCGCATCCCGTTCCATCCGCACCCGCCGCGGGAGGCCCGCTCCACGGCTGGTCCGTCGTGAGCTGCGCGTCCTGCGTGCCGCAGCCCGCGGCGCCATGGTCGCCCGCTATACTGGGACTACCGCGCAGCCTGGCACCGGCCAGTCCCCACAGCACCATCCGCGGCAGGGCATCGATGAGCGAGGCAATACTGCCCCGGGTCGCACAGGGTGAACAGCAGGCGTTCGCGCAATGCCTGCAGCAGTACGGCGGCCTGGTGTGGGGCATCGCCCGGCGCTTTTCCCCGACTCGCGCGGATGCCGAGGACGCGGCGCAGGACGTGTTCCTGCACCTGTGGAGAAACGCGCGGCATTTCGATCCGGGCCGCGGCTCAGAGCCGGTATTCGTCGCGACGCTCGCGCGTCGCGTGCTGATCAGCCGCTTTCGCGGGCGCCAGCGACGTCCCCAGGAAGTCCCGTACGAGGCCGCGCCCGAGGCGGCCTTCTCGAGCGGACCGCCCGAGGCGGAGACCTGTGCGGAGGCGGCGATCGCCGCGGCTGCGCTGGCGCAGTTGCCGGCCGAACAGCAGCACGTCATCGGGCTGGCGGTGCTGCAGGGCCTGTCACACAGCGAAATCGCGGCGCTGACCGGCCGCCCGCTCGGCACGGTCAAGACCCTGGTGCGGCGGGGCCTGATGCTGGTGCGCGAGCGGCTGCGGATCGGCGCCGAGGATCCGGCGGCGGAGGCGCGCCGATGAACGAGCGCGCCATGCCCAGCGAGGAGCTGCAGGACCTGCTGCTCGAGCGTGCGACGGCCGGTCTGGATCCGGCGGCCAGCGCGGAACTCGAACGCCTGCTACGCGAGCAGTCCGACACGTCCGGGGCGGAAGCCGAGGCCATCGAGCGCAGCATCGCCGCCACGATGCTGGCGATGGATCCGCGCCCGGATCCGCTCCCCGACCATCTGGCGGAACGTATCCTCGGTCGTGCCCGGCCCGCCACGCCTGCTCCCGTCACCACGCCTGCTCCCGTCACCATGCTTGCGGATCGCCGAGTCCTCCCGCCGCGCGGCGCCCGGCTGGCCTGGTGGAGTGCCGCCGCGTGCCTCGGACTCGCGCTGGCCGGCTGGTGGCCGCGGCTGTTCGTCGGGCCACCGGCACCATTGGCGGTGCCAGCGGCGGTGCCATCGACTGCGACCCAGGCCCGAGCCGCGCTGCTGGCAAGCGGCGGCGTGGTGCGCGCCGCATGGACCGCCGGCCCGGCAGCCCCGCCGGCGGGGATCAGCGGCGATGTCGTGTTCGATCCGGTCACGCAGCGCGGCTACCTGCGCCTGCGAGGCATTCCCGCGAACGATCCACGCCTGCGGCAGTATCAGCTGTGGATCGCGGACGCGGCCCGCACGGAGCCCGAACCCGTCGACGGCGGCGTGTTCGACGTCGATGGGACCACGCTGGCCGCTGGCGGTGACGTGCTGGTTCCGTTCCAGCCCCGGTTGCCGGTACGCACGCCCGCGGCCTTCGTCGTGACGATCGAGCAGCCGGGCGGCGTGGTCGTGTCCCGCCAGCAGCACGTACTCGCGCTGGCGAAGGTTCAGGCCGGCTAGAGGGCCGCTCCGGATTCGATCGCCGGAGTGCGCAGTCCGCTGGTACGCCAGGTCAGCAGCAGCGCGGCGACGCTGCCGGCGATCACGATCGGCAGCAGGTCCATCAGCAGCCGGGAGGAGCCGTGTCCGGCCGCCTTGAGTGCACCGCCGAGCATCGGTCCGGCGATGGACCCGATGCGGCCCATCGCCACTGCGGCCCCGACGCCGATACCGCGGATCGAGGTCGGATACGGTAGCGGCGAGGCGGCATACAGGTAGGCCTGCGAAGCCATCACGGCGCAGCCCAGCAGGAACACGACCGGCAGCAGCATCGCGAGCTGGCCCGAAGACTGCGCCAGCAGCACCAGCAGTACCGGCAATGCCACGAACGTCGCGATCACGCTCGGATTGCGCGCGCGGCCCTCCAGCAGCAGACCGATACCCCAGGCGGCCAGTGCGCCGCCGACGTTGAATCCAATCTGCGCATAGGAGGCCTGCGCATGCGTGAACCCCGAGCCGAGCAGCAGCGTCGGCAGCCAGTTGAGCAGCAGGTACAGCATCAGCAACCCCAGGAAGAAGCTGATCCAGAGCAGCAGCGTGCCGACCGCGCGTCCATCGGCGAAGATTGCGAGGAGGCTGCCACGCCGCGGCATCGGCCCGATTCCGGGCACGCCGGCGCCCTGTCGCTGCAGCCGGCGAAATTCGGTGGATTCGGGCAGCGCGAAGGCCATGACGGGCGCGAGCAGCAGGGGAAGCACGCCGCCGACGACGAAGATCCAGCGCCAGTGCGCAGGCGGCAGCAGCAGGCTGACCAGGCTGATCACGCCGCCGCCGAACGGCGTGCCGGCATACACGAGGGTGACGCTCGCGCTGCGCCGATGCTCGGGACTGCTCTCTGACACCAGTGCTACCAGATTGGGCAACGCGCCGCCGAGCCCCAGGCCGGTGAGCACGCGCGCGACGCTCAACGACGTCAGGTCCCACGCGCAGGGCGTGAGCAGGCAGAACAGCCCGAAGATGGCCACCGATGCGACCAGCACGGACTTGCGACCGGCGGTATCGGCCAGCCGTCCGCCGATCAGCGCACCGAAGAACAGGCCGAAGGTCCCGCCGCTGAAGAACGTGCCGAGCTGGCCGGGGCTGGGCCGGAACTCGGAACCGATGCCGGCCGCGGCGACTCCGGCGGCCTGCAGGTCGATACCCTCGCAGAGCGCTGCCAGCACGCACAGTGTCACCGCGGTCGCGGCCATTCCGCCGTTGCTGCTCGCGCGCTCCATGGTATCGATCCCCCTCCGGTCCGCGAGACACGACCACCATGGCCGTCCGCTCGATCCGGCGGCGCGGGCAAGCCGGCGGGCCGGGCAAGCCTGCGGCGCCGGAATCCCGCAAGCTTAACCCGACCGGGCGACGAGCGCCGTCCTGCAGCTAGCCGCCGGCTTCCACCACGTGGATGGCGCCCTCGGTGGCATGCAGGGCGCGATCGATATGCCCGACCGCCCGGTTCCGCAGGCCGCGCACCACCGGATCGTCCTCCTCGCGCGCGACGTCGTTGTGCACCTTGCGCAGCAGATCCAGGGCCTGGTGGAGCCGGCCCGGCACATCCCGGGCCACGTCCACGCCCGGATGGTCGTGAATGTCCTTGCCGTCATCGATCGCGGCGCGCCGGATCTCGCGGATCGCCGCATCGATTTCCGCGATCGCGACGTCTTCCCGGGCACTGACGGCCGCATCTCCCGGCCGATGCTCCAGGCACCAGCGGGCGGCACGCAGGTCGGTCAGCGCGTGCAGGTAGAACGGATGCTGTCCAGGCAGATCGGCACGTGCCGACATGGGCGCCCACAGCAGGGGCAGGACGCCGAGGATGCCGACGGCAGCGAGCCGCACGGGCTTGGGTACAGGATTCATGCGCATTACTCCTTGGAGGGGCCAACTGGCTACACGCAACGTACCGCGCGGCGGGCGGTTGACTCCGGGCACGGATCTCAGAACGGATAGTTGATGCCGCTGAAGATCGCGAGTCCCTCCGTACCGTAGCCGAGGTCGACGTATCCGACCACGAACGGCGGCGCGATGCCGCGGATGCCGAGGCCGCCGATCGTATGCAGCCGCGAGAACGGCACGGTCCCGGCGCGCGCGAACACGCGGCCGCTGTCGAGGAACGGCGCCAGTTCCAGGTCGACGTGCGTGGCCATCGCATTGAAGGCAAAGACGTTGTGGCGCACTTCGACCGTTGCGGAAAAGGAGTCGCGGTCGTAGTAGCGTCCCGCGCCGTAGCCCCGTAGCGGCTGCACGCCCCCGATCTCGCTGCGGTCGCCGCCGATCGTGCTCAGCGCCCAGAACGGCACGTGGTGCGAGCTGAGCAGGTAGCGCAATGCCGTGTGCGCCGCCAGCACCGTATCGGTACCCAGCGGCACGAAGATCCTCGCGTCCACACCGGTCTCGCTGTACGAGTTGTCATTGAGCACGCCGGCGCGACTGGCGATACCGGCGTAGGCGACGACCTGCATGCCGTGCTTCGGGACCGTGAGGTCGTTGCGGGTGTCGTAGCTGATCGAAATGCGCTCGAGCAGCGAGTGCGAGGTACCGACGCCGGGGATATTGCCATACAGGGTCTGCAGCGATGGCACCTTGGAGAGTTGCCCGGGCAGCACGTCCACGATCAGGTAGCGGACGGTCTCGCGCAGCTGCCAGGCCGGAGTGAGGTTCAATCCGAGCAGCATCTCGATCCGGCCCCGCTCGTCGGTGTAGACGGTCTCGTCGCTGGTGAGCGACCGGTTGCCGAAACCATAGAAGCGCGGCGTGCCGACGCGGCTGTACTGGGCGCCCACCGCGAATGACCATTCCGACTCGCGCAGGCGACCGGTTTCGTACTCGGCATCGAAGCCGCGCTCGACGCGCTCCTTGAGCCCGCCGGTGATGGACCACTGCGTGTCGGCCGAGGGGTACGCGAAGATGCGGGCATCGGCACCGTAGCCAAAATAGGGGTTGTGCAGGACATCCGGCGCGATGATGCGCGAGATCTGACCCTGGTCGTTGCTCGACAGCCAGACCGGCAGCAGGCCCACGGTCGTGCCGCTGTTCGGATCGGTGCCGATGTCCGGGATCGGTATGATCGGCTCGTGGACGGGATTGGAAGCAGTGCCGAGCTCGGGCGGGACCTTGCTGGCTTCCTGCGCGTGCGCACCGAGGATCGGCCACGCGGCGCCGATCAGCGTCGCGAAGAAGACTCGCCGCACAGCCGCCCCTCCAGTGCCTGCCTGACCATGCGCCGCCCTCAACGGTTTTCGGAGCGCGCAGTGTACGCGGCGGCGCCGGCGGCAACCACCGCCACCACGGGGCACCCGGTGCGGCGCGGACGGCCAATACCTTCGGTGCGCCTCCCGGACGCTCAGTCGGCGTGCGGCAGGTCGTAGTCGAGCGTGATGCCGAAGCGCCGGGGATCGCCCTGGTCGAGGAACGACTGGGTCGGAAAATCCGGCGGAATCAGTCCGAAGTAGAAACCCTGCTGTGCGTAGCGCACGTCGAAGAGATTGCGGACCCACGCGCTGGCGGTCCAGGCGCCGCGCCGGAATCCGATGCGCAGATTCTCGAGGAGGTAGGCCTTCGAGACCTGCGGGTCGCTGGTGTAGAAATAGAAGCTGTCGAGCGCATTCGCATCGAGCCGGGCGAACCATCCGGAAGGGTGTCGGTACTCGAGGGCCGCCGAGACCTGGTAGCCCGGGGCAAATGGCTGGGCCCGTCCGTCGATGCTGGAGCTGCCATTGGCGAGCAGCAGCTGCTCGAAGCCGTCGGTCACGCCCAGATAGCGGGTGCGCAGCAGCCCCAGGGTGCCCGAGAGCTGCCAGCGCTGCGCCAGGCGGTAATGCGCCTCCGTTTCGATACCGTAGTTCTCGCCGGCGGACGCATTCTGGGTGAAGAACGCGTAGGCCAGCGGATTGCTGGGATCGAGCTGCTCGGAGAGATAGACCTGCATGTGCTGCCGGCGCATGTAGAAGGCGTCCGCCTGCAGCTCGAGCGCGTTGCCCGCAGGCGCATAGCGGAATCCGGTCTCGATGCTCCACAGCGATTCGGGTCCGAAACTGCGCTGCTCCGACAGGATCTGCGAGCCGATATTGAATCCGCCGCCCTTGTAGCCCCGCGATACCGTGGCGTAGAGATGCCGCGCGTCGTCGAGGCGGTGCGTCCAGGACAGGTTGCCACCGTACATCGCATCGGTCTGGTCCGGGAATGGTGTCGCGGCATCGGCGCTGTCGGCATAGCGCGCGACGCGTCGCTCGAGCCGCAGGCCGCCGCTCAGCGTCGTGCGCGGGCCGAGATCGGCCTCGAGCGATCCGTACACCGCGAGGTTGGTGGCCGCATAGCTGCTGTCGAGCCGGGACGCGCCGGGCCCCTGCGCGACGTCGGTATAGAAGTCGAACTGCTGGTCATCCGACTCACTCAGGCGCAGCGCATAGACGCCGGCGAGCCAGCGCAGATGGCCGAACAGCGCCCTGGACGGATCACCGATGAGCCGCAGGTCCTCGCGCCAGCGTGCGTCGCGTGCGGTTGTCGCTCTGGAAGTAATCGTACGGCGCATACGCTCCCCACAGCACGTCGTTGCCCCAGTCCCCGTCGAACGAATAGAGGATCCGGGAATCCGCCGCGCTGCTGAGGCTGCGCAGCTCGCCGAGACCTGGCAGCGTGAAGTCGACGCCCAGCGCCGCCCCATTGGCGCCCTGCGCGTCGCGCCCGGGCTGGTTCGAATAGGTGGTGAAGGAATTATCGATCGACCAGGCATCGTAGCCGTTGTCGATGTTCACGCGCATCAGCGTGAGGTCGGCACTGACGCGGTCGTTGACCTGCCAGTGCAGCTTGCCCCGCAGCGTGCCCTCGTCGTAGCCGTTGGTGGTGTTGCGGTCGAAAAAGGCGTCATGCCGGTAGCCGTCGCTGAGGTACTGCTGCGCCACCAGGCGCCAGCCCAGCGCCCCGGAATCGAGCCCGTCCCCCACGACCAGCCCGGCCGCGCGCGTATCGTAGTCGCCAGCGCTGAGCTCGCCGTGCAGCTCGAATCCCCTGCCGGGATCGGCGGTGCGGACGTTGATCAGACCCGCGAGCGCACTGGCGCCGTAACTCGTCCCCTGTGGTCCACGCAGCACTTCGACCTGGCCGAGGTCGATCAGCGTCGCCGGCATGCCGACACCGGAGAAATCGATGCCGTCGATCAGGAAGCCGACCGAGGGGTTCGGGGCGCCCTGGTACTGCTCGACCTCACCGATGCCGCGCAGCTGGAAGAAGCGCGGGCGCGACGTCCCCGATGCCCAGTTCAGGTTCGGGACCAGCCCGAGGACATCCTCGAAATGCTGCACCCCGGCGGCTTTCAGCGTGCCGGCATCCAGCACCGTCACGCTCTGCGGCAGTTCGGACACGGGCGTGGCCCGCAGCGTAGCGGTGACGACGACTTCATCGAGGGCATCGGCGCCGTCCGGGTCGGCCGCGATGCCGGCACGGGGCGCGGCGATCAGGTAGCCGGCCGCCAGCAGCGCGGCGGTACGCGAGGATACGTGCATCGACCTGCTCCCTACGCCGGTACTAACCGGATCAGGTTCAACGGGTTTGCCGGTCTACCGGCATCTCAGGTCCAGAACGCAGGACCACCCCAAGGTTTAGGCACGGAACTATCGATCAGCCGGACGGCCTTTGCAAGGCTGGTCCGGAAACTCCCCTGCTGCGCTTCAGGAAAACGTTCAGCTTCAGGCAACGCGGTCGCTGCGGGTGCCGCTCAGGTCCAGTCCCCGCCACCGCCCGATCCACCGCTGTCATCCCAGGAACTGCCGCTGCCGTTGTCATCCCAGGACGAGGAATCGGAAACGCCGAAATCATTGCCACCCATGGACGGGTTCGGATCCGGTGGCGGTTCGACGAATTCACGCTCCGTCGGCACCTGGCCCATCGCGCGGTCGCCCTCGAAGACATGGCGCACGAGCTCCTCGCCGGCCGCCATGCCGGCGCCGACCGCCAGTCCACTCGCCAGCCCGCCGACGAGGCCAGAGCCTCCGCCGACCACGCCGGGAAACCCGACACCACCGCCCATAGGCCCGCCCATCGGCATGCCGCCGGTGTAGCCGCCCGGATAGCCGCCCGGATAGCCGGCGGAGCCCGGATACTGCGCCGGTATCACGACCTGCCGCGCACGCGCGCGCACGATCAGCCAGAAGACCGCGAGCCCGCCGCCGATCAGCAGTACCGTCAGCCACGGAAAGGCCGCGTGCGGTACTGGCGCAGCCATCGGCGCATATCGCGTCGTGCCCTGTGCGATCTGGCTGCGCAGTGCCGCGACCGCTCCGGGCTGTGCGAACGGCAGCCCGGGTTCCAGTGACTGCGCCGTATTCAACTCCTGGCGCGCGGCCGCGAGATTGCCAGCCCTGGCATCGACCTCGGCGGCGACGTAGTGCGCCTTGGCGCTCTGCGGATGATCGCGCAGCACCTGGCTCATCATCTGCTGCGCCTCGGCCACATGGCCGGTGCGCGCCGCCTCGTAGACCTGGCTCATGCTCGGATCGGCGTCAGCGGCATGCACGAGGCCGCTCATCGAGGCCACGGCTGCCAGCATCACGGCGGCGCTGGCCTTCCTCGGACTGGACATCGTGTGTACTCCCGGAAACGGACTGGAGAGCATTCCTGAACCCCTAGAATGTGTCTGCAGGCGGAGAATTCAAGCACGCTGCGCGCGCCCGTGCCTGCTTGGGCCGCGATGCCGGCCCGAAGGTTCCGTGACCCAGCCAGGGCCCGCAACCCGATCTGTTCAAGTAATTGATCATCAACACAAAATGGTACGTCCACCGCGCCTGGAACGATGCGCTGGACTGTCAGGTCCTGCTTGACAGTGCGCTCCAGTTCGAGAACCATGTCAGGATATACCTGACAGACGGAGCGGGCCCGTGACCCTGACGCTGCGCCGACGGCGATTGCGCTGCTCGTTCTGCGACCGTGCCGACTCGGAGGTCGCAAAGCTGCTGGGCGGGCCGAAGAGCCATATCTGCGATGCCTGCGTCGGCGTCTGCAACCGCATCCTCGAGGCGACGCCGGCGACCTTCGCCGGCTGGGACGCGATGAGCGACGATGCACTGCTCGGCTCGCTGCAGCCGGCGCTGGCGACCGTGGAAGCCACGCGCCAGGTGCTGCAGACGCAGATCGACACGCTACGGGCGCGCGGCGTCAGCTGGAGCGCGATCGGCGCGGCCATTGGCATCTCGCGCCAGGCGGCGTGGGAACGCTTCTCTTGAATCCACGCCCGAACTTCATCGCGCGCATCGTGCGTGCGCGTCCCCGCCTGTTCATCGCGGCGGCTGGCGCCGCCGCGGTCGCGGTGCTGACGCCTGCCGGAGTGACCAGCCACGCGGTGACGCGCTGCCTGCTGGCCTGGAATGCCGGCACCTGCCTGTACATCCTGCTCGCCGCGCTGATGATGAGCCGCTCCTCGGCGCACCAGATGCGGCGCCGCGCGCAGCTGCAGGACGAAGGCGCAACGACGATCCTGATCCTGGTGGCGCTCAGCGCGATCGCGAGTCTCGCGGCGATCGCGGGCGAACTCGCCGTGGTCAGGGATGTGCACGGATGGCTGCGCAGCGCGCACGTCGCGCTGACGGGAATCACCGTCGTCTCTTCGTGGGGCTTCATCCAGATCATGTTCGCGCTGCACTACGCCCACGATTACTACGCGGCGATCTGCCGCGGCCAGCCGGCGGGATTGCGCTTCCCCGACGAGGAGCGCCCGGACTACGGCGATTTCTTCTACTTCTCATCGGTGGTCGGCACCTCGGGCCAGACCGCCGACGTTGCATTCACCTCGCGCCACCTGCGTCGCGTCGGGACGCTGCATTGCATCCTCGCCTACCTGTTCAACACGATCGTACTCGCGCTGTTGATCAACATCAGCGCAAGCCTGTTCTGATCGCGGCTGGGACCATGGCCAGGCTCAGGGTCAGGGTTCCCGCCCTCCCCTCGCACCGCTGCCGCGACTGACGGTGCCGGCACCCGGGACGCCCGCGCCGGCGCCGCCGGTGCTCGCGCTGCTGCGAGTGCCGCCCCCGGTGTTGCCAGCGCCGCTGTACCCATTGCCGGCCGGACCCGCCATGCGGCTGCCCTCGGCGCGCGGCGGCGGCAGGGGCATCGGCGCCGGCGGACGCTCGAACGCAGCTTGTGCGTGCGGGTGCTCCACGGGAGCCTGCACATAGGGCCGCTGGAGCGGAGCTTGCCCGGCCGGGCGGTCCAAGCGCTGCGCCTCCGGACCTGCGCTGCGCTCCAACTGTGGCGGGTCATGCCGCGGGGCGGGAGTCGCGAGCGGACTGCGCACGCTGGGCGGTACGGTGAGCACACCCGGAAGTGCCGCGCTGCCGTGGTTCTCACCGGTGAGGGCGTGTTGGCCCGCTGCGCTCTCGAAACGGGCGCGCGTCGGGGCGTCGACGTACGGCACGCCGCCGCGGTGCTGCGGATCATGCTGCCATGGACCGGGGTGCCAGGGCGGCGGGACGGAACCGGGCCTGCTGATCACGTTGAGGCGATGATGCCGCCAGTCCCACTGCTCCCAGCCCCAGAGCGGAGCGACCACGGTCACGCCGATGAAACTGCCGAACGGGTAGCCGGTGACGATGAAATCATCCGGCGGATACTGCGCCGACGGCCATCCGCCGTAAGCCGACAGCGGATCGTAGACCGGTACGTAGACGACTTCCGGGTCGGCCGGGGCGATCTCGATGCCCTGGGGGCCTGCGCTCACCTGCTCCTGCTCCGAGGACTTCAGAGTGCCGGCTGCGCCAGCCCGTGCGCGCAGGCGCTGGATCGCGTCCATGACGTCCGCCTGCTGGGCCAGAAACGCGTTCCCGAGCTGCTCGGTCCAGTCGAGATCGTTGTCCAGCAGGTTCAGCACCTGCGGGAATGGCACCAGGGCCTTGACGCTCGGGTCCCACGGCTGGGCCTGCAATGCATCGACCAGCTGCAGTCCCTGCAACGAAGCATTGGCGTCGTTCTGCAGCCAGCGATCCGCCTGCACGATTTCCAGCGGATAGGTCGCTGCCGTCAGCAGCGGGCCGAGCAGCGCGTCCGGATACAGTGCGATCGGCGCGAGCATCTGCTCGAGCTGCATCGCGGAGTATACGGGCGTCGCCGCCGGCGGCGGTGTCTGGCCATGGACTGCGGCCTGCGGCAGCAGCAGCAGCAGCAGCAACGTCACCGTCCGCGCAGTCACCGGACTACTCATGCGCATCGACCTCGCGACGCCTCGGGAGCGCGCCGACACCACCGGGCCGGGCACCGTGGTGCGGAGCGGCCGGCCGCCACGGGCTTCGCGGCTCAGCCGGTAGTCTTCGCAGTCTGCCCGAACAGGATCTTCCGCGCCTCCTCGGTCATGGCCGGCGGTCGCGGGAACTGGTCGGCACGCGCATACGCGCGAACGGTCGCCGGACGCTGCGCCACCTGCTCGAACCAGCGCTTCAGCGATGGAAACTCGGCCAGATCCTGTCGCTGCAGCTGCCACGGCACGATCCAGGGGTAGATCGCGAGGTCGGCGATCGAATAGGCGGCTCCCGCGACCCAGGGATGGAGCCGCAGGCGCCGGTCGAGCACTCCGTAGAGACGGTTGGTCTCCTTCACGTAGCGCTCGGTCGCATAGGGCTGGTTTTCCGGTGCATAGCGCACGAAATGGTGATTCTGGCCGGCCATCGGCCCGAGGCCGCCGACCTGCCAGAACAACCATTCGAGCGTCGCGATGCGCTCGCGCACGTCACGGGACAGCAGCTGACCCGACTTCTCGGCCAGGTACAGCAGGATCGCCCCGGACTCGAACACCGAGATCGGCGCCCCGCCGTCGGCCGGCGCCGGATCGATGATGGCGGGCATGCGGTTGTTCGGGCTGATCGCGAGGAATTCCGGCTTGAACTGATCCCCTTTGCCGATGTCGACCGGCACGATCCGGTACGGCATCCCGGTCTCTTCCAGGAACATCGTGATCTTGTGGCCATTGGGCGTGGGCCAGTAATAAAGGTCGATCACTTGGCGCGTCCCCGATAGCCCTGCGCGATCATCGGCATCGACAGCACCTCGCCGCCGGCAATACCGGCGATGCCGGGCTTGCCACTGCGCTTGATCACGACGGCGTACAGCGTTTTCTTGTCCGGACCGCTGAACGCAACACTGATGGCGCCATAGGGCACCGGTATCGTGCCGAGGACGGTGCCGTCCGGGGCGACGACGACGATGCCTTGGCTGGCCGTGACGTAGATGCGCCCGTCGGCGTCGATCGTGCTGCCGTCGCCACCACCGCCGGGCAGCGTCGCCAGCGTGCGCTGGTGCGCGAGGGAACCGTCCGGCTGCACGTCGAATGCCACCAGCGTGCCGGCATTGGTCACGTACAGGGTCTTCTCGTCCGCACTGAGGATGATGCCGTTGGTGCGCAGATTCTCCCCGTACTGCGTGATCGTGCCGTGCGGGTCCGCGTAGTACAGGCCGCCCATCGTGAAATACACGCCGCCATTGGCTGCCGCGGCAAGATCATTGAGCACGCTGCCGAGGCAATCGAGCGGATCATCGTGATAGCGGTTCGCGAACAGCTTGTGAACCGGTGACAGCTCCCAGATGGCCGGATTGAGCTCGCGCTCGTTGATGAACAGCACCCCATGACTGTTGCGCGAGAGTGCCCCGCCGGTATGCGTGCCCGTGTAGACGACCGATGCCTTGCCGCTGCGGTCGAGCTTCACCACGTCGCTGTTGTCGTTCTGCGCGACCAGCAGTCCGCCGTCGGTGCTCGCGATGATGCCGTCGGCATTGTTTCCGGTCTCGGTCCAGACCACGTTCCAGCGCGCCCCGGCCGCGACGACACCGGGAATGGCAGCGACCTGGTAGTCGGCCGGTGCCGTATCAGCCGCGGCGCCACCCGGGGGACGGGCGGCCGGCGCCGCGGGCGGCTGCTTGCACCGTGCGAGCACGGCAGGCTCGCGCGCGTCCTGCGCCGCCTGGACTCCCGGACCCTGACGCGGGGCCGGCGCGGCGTCCTGGCCGACCGCAGCACCCGCAACGAACACTCCCACCGCGAGCGCGGTGATCACCGATGAATTCATGACTCCCCCCCGACGATACGTGAACTGGATCCGGCCTTCAGAATCTTAAGGCAAGGGCCGCACTGCTGCACGCGCCGGAACGCCGGCGCAGCCACAGTCGATGTCCGGCCAGCGACGCGATGATCGCCAGTTCCCACCACTGCAGAGTGCCGCCGCCGCCAGCGCCCCTGGCACCACCACCGGCGCCCGCACCGCCGCTCGAACTGGAGGCTCCACCGCTCGAACTGGAGGCTCCACCGGCGCCGGGATCGACCTGCAACACCGCCGGGGCGCTCATCGACTGCCCGTAGGCGTCCGTGACGGTGATCGTGATCGTCGCACTTCCGGACACTCCCGCGGCCACCGCGATGGCGAGGTTGCAGGAGCGGGTGCTGGTACCGCAGCCGGGCGACACGGCAAGATTGGTGGCGGGGACCAACGCCGCATTGCTGCTGAGCGCCGTGATCGCCAGGGGTCCGGTGCCGGTCACCGCGAAGGCGACCGGCGCTGCGGTGCCCGCCCCGGCGGTGTATTCCTGGTTGGCTCCGGTATCGATATCCAGTGTCGGGCCCGCAGGCTTCGTCACGGTGATGTGCATCGTCGCGGGCGCGGCACGATTGGCGCCGTCGAGTGCCGATACCGTCACGCTCGCGGTGCCCGTCTGTCCGATCGCGGGTGTGACCGACAGCGTGCACGAGAAGGTGCTCGTGCCGCAGCCGGCCGGCGCCACGGTCACACCGGGCGCGCCGTCCGCGGACAGCGCCGCGGGAACCAATGCAGGATTGGTGCTGGCGACCGAGAAATGCACGTTGCCGGTCGCACCGGTGGTGAACGCCAGTGGCGGCGAACTGGCCCCACCCACGATCGTGGAATCGGGCAGCGGGCTCAGCGTCGGCAGCGGCAGGGTGCCGAGCGCACCGATGGCATCGATCCGACCATAGCCGAAGCTGCCGTCCGGAACGATCGTACCGAGCGCGGTCGCGCCGCCCTGCAGCGCTGAGCGCAGCTGCGCCACGGTCAGTTCCGGAAACGCGCCCCGCAGCAGGGCCGCGACACCGGCCGCGTTCGGTACCGACGCGGAAGTGCCGTAGAAATTCCCGTCGGGGAACAGATAGGACTCGAAGTAGGTATTCACGGCGTCGACGTTGATGCCGTCCGGCGCGACCAGCGTCGGCGCCTGCAGCGCCTGCGGAACGGGCAGCGCAAGGCGCAGCGGTCCCAGGCTGCTGAAGCTCTCGATGCCGTTGCCGACGCCATCGGCGCCGTCGACCGCACCGATCGTGATGATGCCCGTCGCGAAGGCCTGCGGCGAGACGATGCTGCCGGAAGTGGACGGATCGAGGGCGGTCAGGCCGTCGCCGCCCGCCCAGAGCTTCAGGAACTTGCCGGCCAGCGTCGTATCGGGGGTACCGACGTACAGCGTGTAGCCGGTCTCGATGCTGGTCGAGATCAGCGTATCGGAAGATCCGGCGGCCGACAGGCATCCGACCTGGCTGCCGGAGCTGTACAGGTACAGGTCGAAGTTGCTGGCGTTCTGCCCATACGGGTCGGCCCACGCGAGTACCAGCGGAAACTGGTTCAGCTCCGTGACGCTCAGCGACTCGCTGGCAGTGCCGCCGAACTGCGCGACGTAGCTGTCGACCTGGGTCGTGCTGCCGGTGGTGCAGCTGAGGGGCGCCAGGCCCGCCGCGGCCACCGGGACCGGCGCGTAGCTGCCTTCCCAGTAGCTGCCGTTCGCATTGCCGGTCACCGTGAACAGCGCGACATTCGGGTTCTGCGCCAGGATCGCATCGACCGCCTGGGCGTCGGAGCCCGTCGAGGACATCAGGTCCTGCGGCAGGAAATTGATGTCATCGATCAGGATCGTCGCGCCGGCGGCGATGAGCCGGGACAGGCACGATGTGTAGTCGACGAAGGTCTGCGGGCCGCAGAACGCGAGGCCCGCCGCAGGCGCCACCGCATGCACCTCCTCGAGCAGCACCGTGCCTTCATCGTCCGATGTGGAAGGCGAGCCGCCGGACGGAACGAGCACCTGGACCGCCGGCAGCTCCCCACGTCCCTGGATCAGCGACAGACTCGCGACCCCGGTGGATTGCACACCAACCATCGCGCCCGCGCCGCCGGTCCCGGTCTGGGATACGAACTGGTCCGCGCGCATGATCGCGACGCCATTCGCATCGATTCCGGACGGCGGGCTCGCGCGCGGCTGCGCCTGCTGGACGCGCAGCCGCGTCGCTGGCGCGGGCGGCCTGCGCTGCAGTGCGTAGGCGGGTACCTGCACTCGCAGCACGCCCGCCACCGCCGCGACCTGCGCGAGCTGGGACGGCGCCACCCAACCTTCGATGACGCAGAACGGGCCGAACCTGACGGCAGCGCCGAGCGCGAGGCCGGCCGCACCGAGCGCCGCCGCCGGGGCGGCCAGTGCGCAATCGTAATGCACGTCGACCTGCACCCGGCCGCCGGCATCGACGCGTGGCACCGCCCCGGGGCCCGGTACGCCGCGGACCGCCCGCACCGCGGGCGTGGCCGCAGCCGGGGCGAGGGACACCGACGCGGCGGCATCGTAGAGATCGAGCAGCGCTCCGGTGACGCGCGAGCGCCAAGCGTCTTCGGCTCCAGCGGGGGCCGCGAAGCACAGGCCGGCGAGCAGCACTGCGATGACACCGGATGACCGCTTCGCCCAGGGACTCCCCGCGCCGTTCATGAGCTCTATTGTGCCTGATGTGCCGCAGGCGCCCCGCACACCCGAGACATCCGACTGCAGTATCATGGGATCGCACACGGCGGCGGGCATCGGGGGAATGGCATGTCGATACGGCGCGAACTGGCAGCGGTGCTGTCGCTCATGGGCCTGGTTGCCGCAGGGTTGGCGCTATCCGCGCCGGCGCACTGTGCCACCCCGGACACCAGTGCGGTCATGAAAGCGTTGCTGCAGCAGACGGGCGTCTACCACCGCTCGAAGAGCGGCGCGATGCCGGACTTCTTTGCCGATCCGACCTGGCCGGCACCGCTGCCGCACGACTGGCTGCTGGGCCAGATTGGCGGGCTGTACGTCGACGGTCACGACCACGTGTGGGTCTACAACCGCCCGCGCACGCTGAACAACGACGAGGCCGGCCTCGAACCGGCGGTCCCCGGGGCCCTCGATGCCCGCGGCCAGCCTGTCAATGGACCGGGCTTCCTGCACGCCAACGGCTTCGGGGCCGACTGCTGCAGGGCGGCGCCCTCGGTGCTGGAATTCGACTCTGCGGGCAAGTTACTGCGCGCCTGGGGCGGTCCCGCCGATCCGGGATTCCTGAGGGCACGCTGCAAGGCCGAAGACGGCTGCATCTGGCCCGCCAACGAACACGGCATCTACATCGACGGCCACGACAACGTGTGGATCGCGGGCAACGGGGCCGCACCCCGCCCGGGCGCCGCCGCGAACACGACACCCTGGAGCACCAATACCGCCGGCGGCGACGGCTTCATCCTGAAGTTCGACATGGACGGCAACTTCAAGATGCGGATCGGAGGCACGCCGCAGGGTCCGGACAGCAACGACACCGCAGGCGGCATCCATGGCACCCCCAACCTGTATCTCCCTGCCGATATGGTCGTCGATCCGAAGACCAACCGGCTCTACGTCGCCGACGGCTACGGCAATCGCCGGATCCTGATCGTGGATGCGGACACGGGTCGCTACCTGGGCCATTTCGGAGCCTACGGGAACAATCCGGTGGATGACGCCGGCGCGGCCGCGCAGGGTACGTGGTATGACGACGCGCCGAAGGGCCACCTCAGGCCCGCGTTCTTCCGCAATCCGGTGCATTGCGTGAAGATCGCCGACGACGGGAAGCTCTACGTGTGCGATCGCGGCAACGACCGCGTGCAGGTGTTCGATGGCCGCGATCCGACCCTCGGCAAGCCTTGCAGCAATCCGGATGGCGTTGCCGGCCGGTGCGGCTTCCTCGACGAGCGCTGGATCAGCGGCAAGACCTATACGCTGCCCGTGATGCCGGGAACGGCGGTGTCCATGAATTTCTCGCGCGACCCGGCGCAGAGCTGCCTGTACATCGGCGACAACACCAACCAGACGATCTACATCGTGAATCGCGCCAACCTGCAGGAGCTGGGGCGCCTGGGGCACGGCGGGCGCATGACCGGCGACTTCCACTGGCTGCACCAGGTCAGCGTCGACAGCAACGGCAACATCTACACGGCCGAGGTGGACACCGGCAAGCGCATCCAGAAGTTCGTCCGCTACGGCGCCGTGGGCTGCAGCGGCACGGGATCAGGCACGATCGGCGGACCTTGACGGATCGGGCATCGGGAGCGCGGCGCGCTCCCGATGCCACCAGCCGGCGAGCGGCACTCCCGTCGGCCGCGAATCAGGTCAGAGCTTTCTTGAACAGCGCGAGCTGCCGGGTCCAGGCCTTCTCCGCCTGGTCGTGGTTGTAGACGCGGGAGTCCGGCGGACACCAGCCGTGCATGGTCCCGGCATATACCTCGATTTCCGCGGGCAGATTCGCCTTCGCGAAGGTGTCCCGGAGCACGGACTTGGCGTCGGGCTGCTGCTTGTCGTCGCTCTCCGCGATCGCAATCAGGTACTGCGCCTTGATCTTCGGAATCAGCAGGTGCGGGCTGTCGGGCTTGTCGGTCACGAGCGCGGCCCCGTGGAACGTCGCCCCCGCACCGATGCGGTCGGGAAACGCCGCGGCCGTTCGCAGCGTGAACGGCCCACCCATGCAGTAGCCGGTCGAGGCCATCTTGTGTTTCTTGCTGACCGCGGCCTGGCTGTCGAGCCACGGCACGAACGCCTTCGCGTCGGTCACCGCGGTTTCCGGCGTCAGCGCGCCCATCAGTCCCATCAGCGCCTTGCGCGTGGCCGGGTCGTTGAAATCCGGATTGGGAGCCGAGGTGGGTGCCTTCTGCACGCGGTAGAACGGGTTGATCACGAGCACCGCGTAGCCGGACTGCGCGAGGCGCTTGGCCATGTCCTTGAACGTCGGTCTCAGGCCGAAGATGTCGGGCCACACCAGTACGCCAGGTGACGCGCCTTTCGTGGGATGCACGAAGTACGCGTCGCAGGTCCCATCCGGGGTCTTGATGTCGACATCCGCGCCCGTCACTTCCGCGGCGTTCGCTACGGGCGGGATCATCGAGATCAGTCCGGCCCCCATGGACAGCGCGCCGAATTGCCGGCGCGACAGCGCCGCACGATGCGCATAGTTCATCATCGCGTCGAAATCATCGTTCTCGCACACGGTTCCCCCCGGATCTGGTTTCGTACGACCGTTTCATCATATCAATTCCGCCCGCGGTGCGCCGCCCCGGCGGCCGGCGACTCAACGGCCGGACACGAACAGCTCCGGCATCAGCTCCGCAAGCAGGTGGCGCCAGACCTTCCACTCATGTTCACCCGGCGTGGCGTGAAACTCGTGATGGATTCCGCTGCTCTGCAGCAGCTGGTCGAGCTTCTGGTGCGGCGGATAACGCGTGTCCTCCGCGCCGCAACCCAGGAACAGCAACTTCAGCCTGGCGTTCACCGCCGCTGGGTCCTTCAGCAGGCCGGGGACCTGTGTTTCGAGGTCGAACTTCGGCGAGCCGAATGCGCCGGCGCTGAACTCGGCCACCCACGCGAACCGGTCCAGGTTGCGCAGCCCGAGGGTGAACGCCTGACCGGCGCCCATCGACAGGCCAGCGACCGCCCGTGCGTCGCGCCTCGCATCCACGCGGTAGTTGCGCTCGACCAGCGGCATCACGTCGTCGAACAGCTCGCGGCCAAAGGCCGCGATGGCGTCCAGGGAGGTCGCATCGCCGTCGATGTCCCCATACGGCATCACGACCAGCATCGGCCGGCTCTTGTGGGCGGCGAGCAGGTTCTCCTCGATCGCGGCGACGGACCCTAGGCGCATCCAGCCTTCCTGGGAGTCGCCGCCGCCATGGAACAGGTAGAGCACCGGAAATTTCCTGCGCGTATCCCGATCGTAGTCGGGCGGTACGTAGATCACGACCGTATGCAGCGCCTTGGATTCCGACACGCGATAGGTCCGGAACTGGAAGGATCCATGGGGAACGTCGCGCAGCTGGTCGAAACGGGGGACTTCGCCGGCAATCTCGAAATAGCTCCAGGGTATGGCGCCACCGGCATTCACGTTCCGGTTCGCCAGGTCGAGGGCGCGCATGCCATCCACCAGGAACGCGTAGCGATAGATCTCGGGCTCGAGCGGACCGATCGTGAGCGTCCAGGTGCCGTCTGCGCCCTTCTGCATCGGCATGCTCCACTGGTCCGGCGCGTCCTTGACGGTCCCGGGCGGCTTGACCGCCAGGGTGCCCACGCTGGCTGAGACCAGGACCTCGGCCGCCCGCGGCGCCTTGATCCGGAACGTCACCGTGCCGTCCGCACCGATTTCGGGCGACACGATATGTTCCGGCCTTTGCTGGGCCTGGGAGAAGGATGCGGCGGCCAGGCAGGCCAGCAGCAGCGTCGATATCCGCGCGACATGTCTCATCACCCACCCCCTGAAGCACCGCAGCTCGGCTGCCTTGCGGGCACCGGCGGCTATCAGAACAAGAGATGCGCCACCGTGCAACCAGGACCGCATCCTGATCGGGAACCCTCTGCCATGGCGCCGTTGCCTCCGGGCGCCGAAACGGTGCAGTGGAACGAAGTAGGTAGTAACCCAAATTCCGGGCGGGGTTCGCATTACGTACCATTTGTCCAGTGCAGGATTTCCGCCCCAAGGTGAGGACCATGAGCCAGACCCCACGTACCGCCGCGCTCGTTGTGATGCTCGGGATGTTCGCGCTACGTTCGACCGCTGCCGTCGGCGCCCCCGACGAGACCGCCGCGCGCGAGCTGGCCCGGGCGAACAACTGCTTCAAGTGCCATTCGGTATCGAAGGACAAGGATGGACCTGCGTATCACAAGGTCGCCGAGAAGCTGAAGGATCAGGCAGACGCCGAGGCGAAGCTCATCCACCACATCACTTCGGGCGAGAAGGCGAAGTTTCCGGATGGCCACGAGGAGGATCACAAGATCGTGAAGACCGATCCGGCCAACGACATGAAGCAGATCAAGAACCTGGTGGACTGGATCCTCGCGCAGTAGCCAGTCGCGCATCGCGAACGTCGTCGGCGCGCAAAACCGACGAGCCGGCCGCTGACGGGGCGTAGGGAGCAGGTCATGAAGACGTTCAGAAGCTGGATGGCGCCGCTGGCATTGGTCCTCGGCCTCGCAGCGACGCACGGCGCCTGGTCCGCCGCTGATGAGCCGGCGTCGGGTGACCAGGGCACGGCGCCCGTCCAGGCGTCGGTGGCCGACGCCGGTCTGAAGCGCGATCAGGTCTGCACCCGATGCCACGACGAGAGCGAAACCAGGCCCATCCTGTCGATCTACCAGAGCAAGCATGGCGTCAGGGGCGATGCGCGCACCCCGACCTGCCAGGCGTGTCACGGCGAGAGCGACCGGCACCTGCACGGCGATCCGAACGTCAAGGGCCGGGCGCCACCCGACGTCGTATTCAACAAGGGCACCTATCCGGTCACCGACGAGAAGGTGCGCGCCGCGCAGTGCCTGACCTGCCACAGCGGAACGAATCGTGCGCGTTGGCAGGGCGGACAGCACGAGGCCAGCGGGATGGCATGCAACGACTGCCACACCATCCACCTCCCGGCCGACCCGTTGCTGGCCCGGGGCACCCAGCAGGAGGTCTGCTTCGGCTGCCACAAGGAGCAGCGCGCCGACACGCTGAAGATATCCACGCATCCGCTCGACGCCGGCAAGATGCTGTGCACCGATTGCCACAATCCGCACGGTGGCGCCGGGCCGAAGCTGCTCAAGATGAACAGCGTGAACGAGACCTGCTGGCAGTGCCATGCCGAGAAGCGTGGACCCTTCCTGTGGGAGCACCAACCGGCGGTCGAGGACTGCACGAACTGCCATACGCCGCACGGCTCGAACATCACCCCGTTGCTCAAGTCGCGTCCGCCATTTCTGTGCCAGGAGTGCCACGACGGGCCTCATAACTCCAAGAGCCCGGTGGGCCCCAACGCTGGCGGATTCCAGAGCGGCCTGTCGAGCTCGAACGCGACGAACTCGGCGCTGCTGTTCCCCAGCACCCAGGCCGCGGCACGCGGTTGCATGAACTGCCATGCCATGGTGCATGGCTCCAACGATCCGGCCGGTGCGTTCCTGCACCGCTGAATCCAGGGAGAACGAAGATGCGGACACCCGCTCACGGCAATCGAGCGCACCATCACCGGAACCTGATGTCCCTGGCCGCCGGCGGCGCGATGGCGCTCACGCTCGCTGCGGCGCCGATCGCCCGGGCGCAGGACGCCGACGATGCGGACGTCAAGGCACTGACGCTGCCGACCGACTATGTGCAGCTCGGAGGCGTCGACAACTCGGCGGCCTCCGACAAGTTTGGCGAATACAGCGGGCTCGGCAGGAAGGGAGCCACGCTGCTGGGCGACTTCAGCCTGACCGGAGGCAACGCCTATGGCCCCGGTCAGGGAACCACCCGCTACAGCCTGACGGGCACCGCGCTGGGCACGACGTCGGCGGCCGTCAATGCCGCGATCAGCCAGCAGGGAAGCTGGAACCTGGGGCTGGGATACGACCAGCTGCGCCACGAATTCAACGACAGCTATTCGACGCCGTTTCTCGGCGCACTGGGTGGCAACAATTTCACGCTGCCAGCCAACTTTGGCGTCATCGACACGGCGTACAAGCCCGCCGGCTACAAGACCGCGCCGGGCACGACCAGCCTGACGGCGCAGCAGCTCGGGGACTTTCATTCCGAGGACATCCACAGCGACCGGACGAACCTGTCGCTGACGGCGGGATATCGAATCAGTTCGGCGCTGGATGTGCGATTCGACTTCAATCACCTGGCACAGGATGGCGAGAAGCTGCTCGGGGTCGCGGGGGATCAGGCCAACGCGCCGGCTGGTTCCACCTACACCTGGGCCGGCCAGACGCCGCTGGTACTGCCGGCGCCCACGGACTTCACGACCGATACGTTCAAGTTCGCCGCCAACTGGGTCGGTACAAAGGGCTTTGGCACGTTGAGCTACTTCGGATCGCTGTTCTCCGATGCCTACAGCGGGCTGTCCTGGAACAACCCGTTCATGAAATCACCGGCGACGGTCGCGACCGGAACCGCCTCGGCCTTTCCGACCGACACCATCAGCACGTTTCCGAGCAACATGTTCAACCAGCTGAGCCTCACCGGCGGCTACAGTCTGACGCAGACCGCACGAATCGCCGGCGGCCTTTCCTACGGCCGCAGCCAGCAGGACCAGGCCTATCCGGGAACGGGCAACGTCGGCCTGAATCCGGGGGTCCTGCCGGAAGCATCCCTGCACGGGCTGGTCAATATCCTGCACCTGGACCTGAGACTGTCCGACCAGGCCTGGCGGCGGCTGGCGCTGTCGGCCGGCCTGCGGTTCAACGAGCGCGACAACCAGACGAGCTCCAATGCCTATACGTTCAACACGATCAATGAGGCCGCGACGCAGAGCGAGACCTCCATCAACGCTCCTTCGAGCTATCGCAAGACCCAGGCCGATCTGAACGCAGACCTGCGCGTCTCCTCCCGCCAGCATCTGAGCGCGGCGTACGAATTCGACGATACCGCCCGGTGGTGCAACAACGCGCTCGCGAACGACGCCCAGGGCAGCCTGAACGCGGCGGCGACCGGCGGCTGGGCTGCCTATACGGTCGCGACATGCGCCCAGGTGCCGAGCACCCGGGAGAGCCGGCTGACGCTGAACTACCGCCTGCACGCGCTGGCTGGTCTGAATCTCAATGCCGGTTACGCCTTTTCCTGGCGCAAGGCGGATCTGAGCCCGACTTTCTACAATCCCATGCAGGCGGTGGACAATCCGGCCGGCAGTGGCGCCAGCGCGGAGGGCTACGAGGTGCTCGGCTTCGTATCGTACTTCCAGGCCTCTCGCCACGAGCAGCTGACGAAGGCCGGGGCCACCTGGCAGCCGACCGACAAGCTCTCGCTCGGAGTCAACGCGCGCTACACCGAGGACCGCTACGCCGATCTGGTCTACGGGGTACAGGACAGCAACTCGAGCAGCGTCAGCTTCGACTCCAGCTACCTCTTCAACGAGCGGAGATCGGTATCGCTCTACGTGACACACCAGGGTTCGTCACGCAACCTGGAAAGCCTGTATCGGATCACTGCCGCCGCCGCGTCGGCCACCGCCCTGGGTGGCCCGGCAGGTGAGAGCTGGAACAACAACCAGCAGGAGTCGGACACCACGTTCGGCCTTGCCGCGCGGCAGGACGGCCTGTTCTCAGGCAGGCTCGATCTGGCGGCGGACCTGAGCTACTCGCTGGGACAGAGCACCTACGACACGTCGCAGTTCTTCGGTGCCGATCTGGAAGGCAACACCTGCAGCGCAAGCTTCTACGAGACCTGTGGCGCGCTGCCCACGATCAAGAACAGCTCGCTGCGGGCGCGCCTGAACGGCAGTCTGCCGCTCGGCCGGGCCGGCCGGGCCGGCAGGCTCATCGTCAGCTACACCTTCCAGCGTCTGGCCTCCGATGACTACCAGCTCAACGCCTATCAGTACGGATTCACGCCCGCCACGCTACTGCCCACCAACCAGCAGCTTCCGGGCTATGTGATGTCCTCCGTCTTCCTGGCCTATCGGTACACCTTCCGCTAGGCCAGGCCTGCAGACCGTAACGCGGGAGTCGCGCACATGAACGAAGAGCGCCCGGAAACACCGCCGGCGGTACGGGATGGCGCACTGCGTCGCTGCTGGCGGGCGCTGCGCAGGCCCAGCGTGAAGTACTCGTTCCTCGGCATTGCCTCGCTGTTCTTCGTGCTCGGCATCCTCTTCTGGGGTGGATTCAACACCGGCATGGAGGCGACCAACCGACTCGAGTTCTGCATCTCGTGCCATGAAATGCGCGACAACGTCTACCAGGAATACCGCAAGACCGTTCACTTCAGCAACCGCACCGGAGTCCGGGCGATCTGCTCGGACTGTCACGTGCCACACGACTGGACGCGCAAGCTGATCCGGAAGAGCCAGGCTTCACTCGAGGTATGGGCCAAGCTCACCGGCCGCGTGGATACCCGGGAGAAGTTCGAGGCCAACCGCATGCGGCTTGCGACTGCGGAATGGGCGCGCATGAAAGCCAGCGGCTCGCGCGAATGCCGCAACTGCCACAGCTTCGATGCGATGAATCCCGACGTGCAGAAGCAGAGTGTCTACCACAAACACATGGAGGCCAGGGAGGCCGGCCAGACCTGCATCGACTGCCACAAGGGCATTGCGCATCACCTGCCGAAGGAATACCGGGATCCCGACGAGGATTGACTGGCGCCCCCGGCCGGAGTTGAACCGACGACCTACCGCTTAGGAGGCGGTCGCTCTATCCACTGAGCTACGGGGGCAGGGGCGCAAATCTATCATGCCGACTGCGCAGCCGGCGGCCGCTGCACCTCGCGCACGCGATTGCGCAGTTCACCGATACGGTCGATCCGCGCGACCATCTCGTCGCCGTCGGCCAGGTAGCGCGGCGGGGTCATCGCATAGCCGACGCCGGACGGCGTTCCGGTGGCGATCACGTCGCCCGGCTCGAGCGTGAGGCCGGCCGACAGCGCAGCGATGATGGTCGGGATGTCGAAAATCATCTGCGCGACGCAGGCACGCTGCCGCTCCTCGCCATTGACGGCGAGCGAGAGTTCCAGGGTCGCCGGGTCGCCGATCTCCCGGGCGTCGACGATCCAGGGTCCGAGGGGCAGTGTGGTGTCGAGCGACTTGCCCTTGAACCACTGCTCGTGGCGGCGCTGCAGGTCGCGCGCGGTGACGTCGTTGGCGATGGTGTATCCGAACACGTGCGACAGCGCATCCTGCGCCGGGATGTCGCGCCCGCCACGGCCGATCACGACTGCGAGTTCGACTTCGTAGTCCAGGCGTCGCGTCAGCGCCGGATCGAGGCGTACCTCGGTCCCGGGTCCGGTGAGTGCGTGCGTGGCCTTGGTGAAGAACTGCGGTGCCTGCGGGAGCTTCAGGTCCTGGCTCTGGGCCGCGAAACCCTCCTTCACGTGGTCGAGATAGTTGCGGCCGACGCAGAACGCGTTGCGCACCAGCGGGTCGATCGGTGCGAGCAGTTCCGCGCCGGAGAGCGGCACCAGCATGCCCGGTGCCTCCGCCGCCCGGGCCACCAGGCGCTCACACGCGGCGTACGCGGCCTGTCCGCCGCGGATGATCGCCAGCAGCGATGACAGGTCGGCCGATTCGCCGCAGCGCTGCGCGGCCATCGGGAGGTCGAGCAGGCCACCTTCCAGCACGACCCCCGGGGTGCGCCGGCCCTGATGGCGGAAGCTGGCAAATTTCATCGGCTGCGGTACTCCACGACACTCGGGCGCCGGCGCGGGTCGCCGGAGGCGGCTACTTCAGGCAACGGCGCCAGGGTTGTCAAATGATCCCGGAGTGGCCGCGATCGCGGAGCCCGCGCCGCACCATTGCCCGACTGACCGGGTATCGACGCCTGCCTGGGGCGAACTTCAGTGGTGCCGGACGCACGGGGCCGCTAGGATACGCAATATTACCGAAAGTTAATCTCAGGGAACGGGGTGCCGGACGGCACGAGCGGCGGCACCCGTCAGAGGATTTCGGTGACGGAAGGTCCCACGGCGGCGAAGGAGCGCGGCCGGGGACACCCCTGCGGAAACACTCCTGGTCCGGGCCTGCTGCTGGCCGAGGCATCGCCATGGGATGCGGCGGCCGTCGGCGGCCGGCTTTGGCTGACTGGTGCTCAGGAACCATGCAATACGCGATGCATTCGGATATTCAACTCTGGTTCTGGTACTGGGGGACGGCGATCAGCGCGCTGGCCATGATTTACGCGCTGATGGCATGGATCGCGGTGAGCCGACGCCGGGTGCCAGTGCGACCCGAGGGCGCACCGTCGCCGGTCAGCATCCTGAAGCCGTTGCGGGGCGCGGAGGCCGACACGTATTCCTGCCTGCGCTCGTTCTGTGCGCAGCAGTACCCGCGGTTCCAGATCGTTTTTGGCGTCAGCGATCCGGACGACCCGGTCATTCCGATCGTCCATCGGCTGTGCAATGAATTCCCCGATCGCGACCTGCGGCTGGTGATCAGCCGGCAACAGCACGGCACCAACCGCAAGGTCAGCAACCTGATCAACATGCTGCCGTACGCGCAGCATGAGAACCTGGTGATCGCCGACAGTGACATTCGCGTGCCCGCGGATTACCTGACCCGGGTCGTGGCTCCGCTCGCGGATGCCGGCGTCGGCATCGTGACCTGCAGCTACACCGGCTATCACCGTTCCGGCATCTGGTCGTTGCTCGGCAGCTGGTTCATCAACGACTGGTTCATGCCCTCGGTCCGGGTCGCGGCATTGTCGGGTGCCAATGCCTTCGCGTTCGGAGCGACCATTGCGCTGCGCCGCGGCGTGCTCGCCGCGATCGGCGGCCTGGAGTCGATCGCGGACCAGTTGGCGGATGACTACCGGATCGGGGAACGTACACGCAGGCTCGGACTGCGCACCGTGCTGTCCGAGGTCCAGGTGGAGACCTGCGTCGAGGAGCGCTCCCTGGGCCAGCTGATTGGCCATGAACTGCGCTGGTTGCGCACCATCCGGGCAGTGCAGCCGGTCGGTTACGCGCTGTCCATCGTGACCTTCGGAGTACCGGTCGCCGCCCTGGGCTACGCGCTCACGCAAGGCTCGCCGGCCGCGGCGTGCATGCTGGCCGTGACCGGCGTGATCCGGATCCTGCTCCACTTCTGGCATCGCCAGCCCGGCTCGGCCGCCTGGCACGTGGTTTTGATCCCGTTCAGGGATACCCTGAGCCTGGTGCTGTGGTGCTGCGCTTTCCATACGCGGCGCGTCATCTGGCGAGGCGACAGTTTTCGCGTCAACCAGGACGGCTCGGTCCAGCCGGTCTGATGCGTCCCGAACGCTCCGAGCGCCGCCCATTACGCAGCTTCCTGATCGTGACGGCCGATGATTTCGGCCTGCACGAAGCCGTGAACGAGGCGGTCGCGCAGGCCAGCGCGGCCGGGACGCTCACGGCCGCCAGCCTGATGGTGGCGGCGCCGGCTGCCGCCGACGCCATCCGGCACGCACGGGTCACGCCGCAGCTGCGCGTCGGACTGCACCTGGTGCTGGCGGACGGCGCGGCGTTGCTCGACCGGGAACTGATCCCGGCCCTGGCGGATTCCAGCGGGCGGATGGACGGTCGCATGTTCGTCAACGCCCTGCGATTCTTCGCGCGGCCATCGGTGCGGCGGCAGCTCGAGGCCGAGATCCGCGCGCAGTTCGCCGCCTTCGCGCGGACTGGCCTCGTGCTCGACCACGTGAACCTGCACAAGCATTTTCACCTGCATCCGACCCTGCTCGAGCTGGTGTTGCGCATCGGCGCGGACTTCGGAATGTCGGCGCTACGGCTGCCGCGCGAACCGCTCTGGTTCGCGGCCTCGGGCGGATCCAGGTTCGCGGGCACGGCCGGCGCCGTACTGCTGCGACCGTGGCTCGTCTGGATGAGGCGTCGCCTGCGCGCTGCCGGAATCCTGCACAACGACCAGCTGTTCGGGATCGCCTGCAGCGGCCGGATGCTGGAGCCGGTACTGCTGCGGGTGCTGCAGCGACTGCCGCCCGGAATCACGGAGATCTACCTGCATCCGGCGATATCGACCGCCGCGCCGATCAGCCCATCGATGCGCGAGTACCGCCATGCCGATGAGCTGGCGGGCCTGCTCAGTCCGCGGGTACGCAGCGTCATGGACGGGCTGCAGGTGGCGCGGGGCGGGTACGCCGACGCCGCGCGCGGCTAGCGTTGCGTCGCCGCGATCACCGCGCCGCCGTGCCCTGCCAGACCGCCATCATGTCGGCTGAGCCCTGGGCCCGCACGCCGTTGTCGCCAAGGATGGTCTCCGTCGACGCGAGCATCTGCTTGCGGTCGAAGACCAGCCCTTCGCCGAAGCGGCCCTGGAACTCGAACACGACGAACTCATCCTTGAGATCGCGCAGCAGGCCCACCAGGTGCCGCAGGCTGCGCACGCGCGTGCCGTTCACCGAATACAGTACGCTGGCGGCGGGATTGCCGTAGCCCTTGGATATCCGGTCGGGAAACATCGGCGATGCGACCACCACCAGCTCGTCCAGCTCGGGGGTACGTGTCTCGCCGAACTCCCGGACCAGCGGGCTGCCGATGAAACTGAGCCCGGCCAGCAGCGGGCTGTTCTTGCTGAACAGCGCCAGGTACTCCGTGCTCGCCCGCGAGAACACCAGCGGGCCGTATACGAAGTAGGACGGATACTCGCCGTTCAGGTCCGGAATCAGCATCGGCTTGCTGGCTGGCACCGGCAGCTGTACCTGCAGGCTCTTGCCGGCGCGCACGATCGTGAGCGCCACCCTGCCGTCCTGAGCCGCCTGCTGCACCCGGTAACGGAAGCCGACCCGCAGGTCGGCGCCGAGCCGGATCATGCCCTGGTCATCGATCGGCGTACCGGCAATCTGCGTGATGACGTCCCATTCCTTGAGCGGATAGGAGGGATCGCTCTGTGCGGGCCGGTGCACGATCACTCCGGATACCGACTTGTCCAGCTTCAGGAAAGCGCGGAGCGCCGGATTCTCGAGCGTCTGGGTCTCGTCGTACATTGCTGGCTTGCCGTCGTAGTGACCGTCGGCGATGTCCTTCAGGAACAGCTCGATTTCCTCGTTCGGGATGATGTAGCCGATGTTCTGCGTATCGTTGCCCGCCCTGCTGAAGGCGAGGCCGATCATCCGGTCGCCGGAGATTGCCGGCCCTCCACTGTTGCCGGGATTGATCGCGGCGTCGATCTGGATCCGCAGTCCGGACACCGGATAGTTGTAGCTCATGAATTCGATGCGCGACACGATGCCCTTGGTGATGGACAGCGAGCTGCCGCCGGCCGGATAGCCGTAGGCCAGGACCGAATCCTTGATCTGCGGCAGCGCGCTGCTGCGGACCATCGGCGCGTGGGTATCGAAGAAGGAATCGTCATCCAGCTTGAGCACCGCCAGATCGATGCCCGGCGCAACCGCGATGACACTGGCGCCGATCTTGTCACCCGCCTGGTTCGCCTGGACCTGGATCTGGCTCGCGTACAGTACGACGTGTGCGTTGGTCAGGATCCGCCTGCCGTCGATGACGACACCGCTTCCCGTCAGCTCGCTGGGCGCGGCCTTGGTCCAGGGCCTGGACAGGTCCGGATAACCGACCGTCGAGAACACCTTGACGACCGAGTTCTCGACGTCGACGGCCGTGCCGGATGGCGCGGTGGGGTCCGCGGCCACCGCGGGACTGGCGGGCGCCGCCGTGTCCGCCGCGATGCAGGTCGGGGCCACGCAACCCAGCGCCACGCAGGCGGCCAGCACGGCGAGCGCGTTGCGCGGGGGCATCGGGGATGACGCTGGCCAGGGGAATCGACGCACTGGACCGGGCCGCCGGTGCGTCTAGTGGGAGGCCAGCAGCCCGCGTGCAGCCAGGTTGCGCATCAGCGCGTCCAGGCCAAAGGTCCACGGCGGCGCCGCCGCACAGGTCGTGACGCGATTCTCCAGCGTTCCCAGTCGCGTGGTCGAGATCCGCACCGTGTCGCCGACCTGGTGCGTGAAACCCTGGTTCGCGACGCCACGATCCTGGGTCGGCGCGAACAGCGTGCCGAGGAACAGCGCCATGCCATCGGGGTACTGGTGCTCGCTCATGGCCTGGCGCGCGAGCTCGAGCGGATCACGGCTGATCTGTGCCATCGAGCTGCTGCCTTCGAGCCGGTAGCCATCATCGGCGACGACTTCCAGCGCGATCACCGCACCCCGCACGTCATCGAGCGTGAAGCCTTCATCGAGCACGCGAATGAAGGGCCCGATGCTGCACGAAGCGTTGTTGTCCTTCGACTTGCCCAGCAGCAGCGCGCTGCGACCCTCGAAGTCCCGCAGGTTCACGTCGTTGCCGAGGGTTGCGCCGCGGACCTGGCCGTGGCGGTCGCAGACGATCACCACTTCGGGCTCCGGGTTGTTCCAGCTCGAATCCGAACGGATGCCGATGTAGTCGCCCCAGCCTACGGAGGCGAGCGGCGGCGACTTGGTGAAGATCTCGGCATCCGGTCCGATCGCGACCTCGAGGTATTGCGACCACAGCCCATCCGTGATCAGCGCGCGCTTGAGCCGCGCGGCGCTCTCCGAACCGGGTACGATCGCCTGCAGGTCCGCACCCACCCGTTGCTTCAGCGCCTGCCGGAATTCATGGGCGCGTGCCGCATCGCCGCGCGCCCGTTCCTCGATGACGCGCTCGATGGTCGAGACCGCGAAGGTCACGCCGGCCGCCTTCACGCACTGTAAATCCACCGGCGAGAGCAGCCGCGGCGAACCCGCCGTGCCATCCCACGCCGGCCGCAGCCCGAGCTGCCCGGCATCCCCGAGATCGGAACCCCGTATTCCCGGGTCCCAGTGATTCAGCAGGCTGGAGACGGTCGGATGCACGCCGGAGACATCCG
>CAWIQV010000024.1:0-4955 GCA_963838275.1 uncultured Gammaproteobacteria bacterium
TGCGCGGAGAGCCCGGGTGCTGGCTGGCGTAGACCACCGTGTCGGCGGGCCCGAGCGCGGTCATGATGCGTTCGGCGTCGAGCTCGCGGTAGTCGTAGTCACGGATCGTGTTGCGGTCGATGATCGAGAGGTTCCGGGGCACGTGCCCGGCCCGCACCGCCGCGAGCATCGCAATCTGTACCGACAGGTCGTCCTGCACCCCCGGACGCAGGGCCAGGTCGATCGCCGCGCCGCTGTAGGTGCCGGTGGCATGCATCGCGTCCCAGTCGAAGCGCACGTCCGCGCCGCGCGCATTGCCCGCGGTGCCGTCGTCGGCCAGGTAGTGCAGCGGACGCACGCCCTCCGGCTCCACGCGCATCACGCTCTGCAGCTTCGGGTGTATCGGGTACAGCCGCCCCAGGCCGCGCGGCTCGGCGCTCGAGCTCGAGCGCCAGATCGTGCCGTCAACCTGCTCGAAGCGCAGCGTCGAGACGGCGACCGTGATGTCGTGCCATTTCCACGCGTACACGGCCTCGAACGGCGCCGGGGCGAGGACGGCGGCGGCGTCCTCGGCGGCCAGCGGCGTGCACAGGCCCAGCGCCGCGAGGCCACACCACCACGCGGGCGCGAACCGGCGGCGCGGCTCAGCGGCCGGCACCGGACGTCCCATCGATCGTCAGCGGCGCCGCGAGCGCGCGTCCGTCGAGCATGATCCGCCCGCGCGGGAACTCCAGTCGGCCGCTGGCGATGAGCCCGACCACGTGCGGATAGAGCCGGTGCTCGAGCGTCAGCACGCGGGCGGCCAGCCGCTCCTCGGTGTCACCGGGGAGCACGGGCACGCGGCCCTGGGCGATCACTGGTCCGGCGTCCAGTTCAGGCGTCACCAGATGCACGCTGCAGCCGTGTTCCTGCTCCCCGGCCTCGAGCACGCGGCGATGGGTATGCAGGCCGGGATGGCGCGGCAGCAGCGAGGGATGGATGTTGAGCATGCGCCCCTCGTAGTGCCGCACGCAGGGGGCCGAAAGCACGCGCATGAAGCCTGCCAGCAGTACCCAGCCGGCGCCGCTCGCATCGATCGCATCGATCAGCGCGCGCTCGAAGTCCTCCCGTGTGGCGTAGCGCGCGCGCTCGACCACGGCGGTGGCGAGCCCGAGTGCACGTGCCGCGGCGAGCCCGGCGGCGTCCGCGCGGTCGCTGAGCACGAGCGCGACCTGCGCCGCGATGCGGCCGGCATGGCTGGCTTCGGCGATCGCGAGCATGTTGCTGCCGCGACCGGAGATGAGCACCGCGAGCCGCAGACCACGGTGCGCCATCGAGGAACCCGCTCCTGCGCTCACGCGTCCGCGTCGATGATCACGCCCCGCGTGCCGCGGCGCACCTCGCCGATCAGCATCGCGTCCTCGCCGTGCGCGCGCAGCAGCCGCACGGCCTCACTGGCGAGTGCGGCCGGGACGATCACCACCATGCCGATCCCGCAGTTGAAGGTGCGGTACATCTCCGCCGGCGCGATCGAGCCGGTGCGCTCGAGCCATTCGAAGACCGGCATGCGCGGCCAGCTGCGTCGCTGCAGCAGCACCTCCAGGCCGTCGGGCAGCACGCGCGGGATGTTGTCCGTGAGCCCGCCGCCGGTGATGTGCGCGAGGCCATGGACCGGCAGTGCCTGCAGCAGCGCCAGCAGCGGCTTGACGTAGATGCGGGTCGGCGTCAGCAGCTGCTCGTAGAGCGAGCGCCCGTCGAGCACCGTGGTCGCGCCGGCGCCGGCCACGGCGATGAGCCGGCGGATCAGCGAGTAGCCGTTGGAATGCGGACCGGAGGAGGCCAGCCCGATCACGGCGTCGCCGGCGGCGACCTGCCGGCCGTCGATGATCGCCTCCTTGTCGACCACGCCGACGCAGAAGCCGGCCAGGTCGTAGTCCGCGCCGTGGTACATGCCCGGCATCTCGGCGGTCTCGCCGCCGACCAGCGCGGCGCCGGCCTGCGCACAGCCCTCGGCGATGCCGCCGATGACGGCCGCCGCCACGTCGACCTCCAGATGTCCGGTCGCGTAGTAATCGAGGAAGAACAGCGGCTCGGCGCCCTGCACGATCACGTCGTTGACGCACATCGCGACCAGGTCGATGCCGATGGTGTCGTGCCGGCCGGTCTCGATGGCCAGCCGCAGCTTGGTGCCGACGCCGTCGGTGCCCGATACCAGCACGGGTCGGCGGTAGCGCTCCAGCGGCAGTTCGAACAGCGCGCCGAAGCCGCCGATGCCCGCCAGCACCTCCGGCCGCAGGGTCCGGCGCACCATGGGCTTGATGCGCTCGACCAGCGCATCGCCCGCATCGATGTCGACGCCCGCGTCCCTGTAGGTGTAACTGCGCGGCCCGCTCATGCCTTTTCATCTGCCGGTCGGAAGCACGTTATAGTAGCCGACGGAACCCCAGAACCATGCATCGCGCGCGCGTTTTTTTGCAATTCCCGCGGCTGCTTGCCCGCGTGGCGCTGGCATCGGCCGTGCTTTTCGGACCGCTGCCGGGAGAGGCCACGGCGGTGCCACAGCTGTTCGCAGTGCTGGTGCCGGATGCCGACCCGCAGCGCGCGGTCCAGCAGGCGATGCGGGTGGTGCTGGTACGGCTGACCGGAACGCGCGATGCGGCGAGCGACCCGGCGCTCGCGCCCCTCATCGACGATGCAGCCCATTATGTACGCCTCGAGCGCGCCACGACCGGCGGCGCCACGCAGGTGATCTTCGATGATCTCAGCCTGCGTGCGGCGGTCGGCACCAGCGGCCGCAGCGTGTGGAATCTGGACCGCCCGGAGCTGGAGGTATGGCTGCCGGCCCTCGACGAGGCGGCGCTCGATGCACTGCACGCGCAGCTCGCGACCGCGGCGCAGGAGCGCGGGCTGCCGCTGCGGCTCAGCGCCGAGCCGCCGCTGCCGGATGCCACCGCGCTGCTGGCCGCGACGCGCCGGGACGGTGCGAGCGCGGCGCTGGTCGCGCAGGCCACTGCGGACAGCCCCGGGCAATGGCAATGGACGCTCGTGGCGCCGCAGGCGAGCGGCCAATGGGTCGGCAATGCGGCGGCCGGCATCGACGGCGCGACCGACGAGCTGGTCCATAGCACGCAGGCCCTCGAGGCCGCGCCGGTCGTGGCCATCCAATGCCATATCGCGGGGGTGGCCGGGCTCGGTGACTTCAGCGCCGTGCTCGACGCCGTACGGCAGGCACCGGGCGTCACCGCGGCGCAGGTGCAGGACGTCGATGGCGATACCCTCACGCTGCAGCTCTCGGCCCACGGCGGCGAGGCGATGCTGGCGCGCGCGCTGACGAGCGATCGGCTGCAGGCGCTCGATCCCGGCCCGGATGGCGCGCTGGCCTTTCGTTACCACCCCGGGCCCTGAAGGGCCGAGCGTGCGTTCGCTGCCGAACCTGCTGTGCCTGCTGCGCATCGCGCTGATCTGGCCGGTGGTGGTCTCGATCGGGCAGGGTCAGTACACCCGCACGCTCGCGCTGTTCCTGCTCGCCGCATTCACCGACGGACTCGACGGCTGGCTCGCCAAGCGCTTCCACTGGACCTCCGAGCTCGGCAAGCTGCTCGACCCGATGGCCGACAAGCTGCTGCTGATCGCGGTGTTCCTGGTGGCGACCTGGCACGAGCTGATACCGCCCGCCCTCACCGCGCTCGCGGTGGCGCGGGACCTGACGATCGGCCTGGGGGCGCTCGTGTACCGGATCGGGTGGGGTGCGCTGCGGGGGCGCCCGACGCTCAGCAGCAAGCTCAACACGCTGGTGCAGGTCTGCTACGTGCTCGCGGTGCTGGCGCATGCCGGACTGCGCGAGCCGGGCACCGGGCTGGTGCGGGTGCTCGCCGTGCTGACCGTCTGTACGCTGCTGCTCAGCGGCTACGGCTACGTGCGCGAGTACACCGGGCGTGCGCTGGCGGTCGCGCGCGCGTGAAGCAGCTGCCGCTCGGGATCCGGCTGCGCGAGCGTGCGCAGTTCGGGAGTTTCGTCCCGGGACCGAATCGCGCCGTGATCGAGCAGCTGCACGCCCTCGCGCAGCCGGGCGCGGCCGGGCACGGCGCCGGGCAGGCGAGCGTCGCGTGGCTGTGCGGACCGCCCGGCGTGGGCAAGAGCCACCTGCTGCAGGCGGTGTGCGCGGAACGCTCCCGCGACGGCGCCGTGACTGCCTACCTGCCGCTGGCCGCGCTGCGCGCGCACGGCGCGGCCGTGCTGGAGGGCTGGCAGGACGCGCGCCTGCTCGCCATCGATGACCTCGGAATCGTCGCCGGGGACCGGCCGTGGGAGCAGGCGCTGTTCAGCCTCTACCGGGAGTGCGAGGAGCGGGCCGTCACGCTGATCGTCGCGGCCATCGATCCGCCGCTGCGCCTGCCGCTCGGCCTGCCGGACCTCGCCTCGCGCTTCGCGGCCGCCAGCCTGCTGTCGCTGCGGCCGCTGGACGACGCGCAGCAGCGCGAGGCGCTGCGCCTGCGGGCGCGCGCCCGCGGGCTCGAGATGCCGGAGGAGACCGCGATCTACCTGCAGCGGCGCTATCGGCGCGACCTGCGCACCCTCTACGAGCTGCTCGACACGATCGACGAGGCCGCGCTGCAGGCCCAGCGGCGGCTGACGGTGCCGTTCATCCGCGCGGTGCTGGACCCTGGTGCGGCTGGGCCTTGAGTGCCACGGCCAGCGCGGCGACCCGGCGCCCCAGCGCCTGCGCCAGCGCGATTTCCTCCGCGCTCAGGCCCGGCTGCGCACCCACGACGTGCGAGGCGCCGTACGGGGACCCGCCGCTGCGCGTGCTGTTCAGCGCCGCCTCGGTGTAGGGCAGCCCGACCAGCACCATCCCATGGTGCAGCAGCGGCAGCATCATCGTGAGCAGCGTGCTCTCCTGCTCCGCCATGCATGCTCTGCGTCGAGGTGAACACGCCGGCCGGCTTGCCCGACAGGGCCCCATCGAGCCAGAGCGCCGAGGTCGAGTCGAGGAAATA
>CAWIQV010000025.1:0-12962 GCA_963838275.1 uncultured Gammaproteobacteria bacterium
CACCAGATTGCTACTCCACCTACTGGTACGGCGGCGTGCCCTATTACTACGCCGACGACGCGTACTACACGTGGAGCCCGGGTGACGGCGGCTACGTCGCCACGACGCCACCGCCAGTAGCCGGCGGGGACCAGGCGGCTGCCGCCCCGGGCGCTGGCGTGCAGGCGGCTGCAGGCCCCGGCGGCGAGCGCGTGTTCGCCTACCCGAAGAACAACCAGACCGACGAGCAGCAGGCCACCGATCGCCGCGAGTGCGAGCAGTGGGCGGCAGGACAGGCCAGCGGCAACGACGCCGCCGATTACCGGCGCGCGCTGGTCGTCTGCTTTGAGGGCCGGGGCTACAGCGCGCGCTGACGCGGCTCGGCGGCAACGTCCGTCGCCCCCGACCCGCGCGGCCCGGCGACGGCGTTCACAGAATCGCGCTGCGGACGTTGGTAATCGCGGCGCGCGATTCTAAAGTCACCGGATGAACAGTCCGGCAGCCGCAGCGGTCCCCGCACCCGAAGCCCCGGTCGCCGCACCCGACGCCCCGGTCACGCCGGTCCCCGCACCCGACGCCCCAGTCCGCACGCCGGCCACGCGCGCGCCCGCCCGCGACTCGCGGGTCAAGGTCGAGGACAACCGGCGGCTGAGTCTCACGCTCGAGGACGCCCTCGAGGCGCTGCTGTCGCTGGACCGGCAGAGCGGTGGCTGGCTGTGGCGGGCGAGCGCGCACGTGGTGCGCCTCGAGACCGACGAGGCGCAGGCGCTCGCGGTGCAGGCGCGGCGCAGCGCAGGCGCCGAGCCCGAGACGGTGCGCTTCGAGCGCCAGCATATCGGCGCGGCGATCATTCATTACTGCCACACGCTGCGCATACCGATGCCGCGCGGCGCGCGCAAGGAAATCGAACTCAGCGCCGATGGCGTGGTGCTGGTGCTCTCGATGACCATCGATGGCCCGCGCACGCGGCTCGCCTCTCCGGCCTGAATCCAAGCGCCGCTCAGATCGTCAGCTCGCTCGAGACGGTACGCATCAGCGTGGTCGGGGTCAGCGCACGCTCGCAGCGCAGGTCTTCCAGCAGCGCGCGGCAGTCGCGTGCGATGACCGGCTTGCTGTAGAAATATCCCTGTCCGTAATCGCAGCCCAGCCGGCGCAGCACCGACTGCTGTTCCGCGGTCTCCACGCCCTCCGCCACGGTGAACAGGCCCAGTCGCCGCGCCATGTCCACCACCGCGTTGATCACCGAGCGGCGGGCGGTCTCCGGACTCAGGTCGCGCACGAAGGCACGATCGATCTTCAGCGCACTGATCGGCAGCTGGTTCAGGTAGCTCAGGCTCGAGTAACCGGTGCCGAAGTCGTCGATCAGCACCTGGGATCCCAGCGCCCGTAGCGTCTCCAGCGTCGCGATCAACTTCTCGGTCTCCTTGATCACGGCCGACTCGGTGATCTCGAAGCGCAGCCAGCTCGGGTCGACGTCGGCCTCCGCCGCCAGCTGGGCGACCAGCGCCGCGAAGTCGGTGCGATCGAACTGCATGGTCGAGACGTTGATGGCGACCGGCACGATCGGTACCCCTGCGTTCAGCCATTCGCGCATCTGCGCCAGCACCAGCCGCAGCGCCTGCTGCCCCAGCTCCACGATCAGGCCGGTCTTTTCCGCCGCCGGGATGAAGTGCCCCGGCATGATCATGCCGAGCTCCGGATGGCGCCAGCGCATCAGCGCCTCCATCGACGCCATGCGCCCGGTGCGCAGGTCCACGACCGGCTGGTACACCATGTAGATCTGGTCGGTGCCGAGCGACTGGCGCAGCGCCTGCTCGAGCGCCACGCCCTCGTTCACGCGCACGTCCATGTCGCCGGCGAACACGCGATAGCAGTCGCGGCCGGCCTCCTTGGCGCTGTAGAGCGCGATGTCGGCGCGCTTGAGCAGCGTCTCGAGGTCGTGGCCATCCCGCGGGCACAGCGCCAGCCCGAGGCTGGCCGTGACCGTCAGCGGCTCGCCGTCGATGATCACCGGAGCGCGCACCGCGGCGCGCAGCAGCGCCGCCAGGTGGTTGACCGCATCGAGATCCGGCAGCAGCGATCCGACCACGACGAATTCATCGCCGCCCATGCGTGCGACCAGGTCGTGTGCGCCGATCGCGGCGCGCAGTCGCTGCGCGACGATCTGCAACAGCTGGTCGCCGCTGCCATGGCCGCGGGAATCGTTGATGTCCTTGAAATGATCGATGTCGACGTAGATCACGGCCAGCAGCCGGTCGCTCTGCGCGACCTTCTTGAGCACCTGCGGCAGGCGGCTCTGCAGGTACATGCGGTTGGGCAGGCCGGTCAGCGGATCGTGCTGCGCGAGCTTGAGCAGCTTGCGGCGGCCCGAGCGTTCGCGTTCCTCGGCCTGGCGGCGGTGACTGATGTCGTGCCCTACCAGCGTGATCAGCGCGCGTCCCTGCAGCTCCATGCCGGTGATCGCGACTTCCGTATCGCTGTCCTGGCCGCTGCCGCTGGCGGCCCGGGAGGGCAGCACGGTGCGCACGCCGCTGCGTATCGCCTGGTCGATGGCATCGGCCGTGATGTCGGGGAAGATCTCCTGCACCCGGTGCAGCGACAGCTCGTCCGCAGTCCAGCCGAGCGCGGTGCGCACGCGCTCGTTGACCTCGACGATCTCGTGGCTCTCCGCGTCGAGCAGCACGATCGATTCGTGCAGCTGCGCGCCGATGTAGCGATGGCGCGCCTCGGCCGACTGCCGGGCCTCGAAGCTGCGCTGCAGGCGCAGCAGCAGCCAGACGACCGCGGCGCCGAACACGATGAACAGTGCGGCAAGGCTGCCGAGCAGCGACCACGTCGCGCGCTTGCCGAGCGCGTAGATCTCGCGCGGTCCGGGCGTGACGAACAGCGCCAGCGGCGTATGGTCCAGGTTCCGGATCAGCGTGTAGCCGGTGATGCGGTGCTCGTCATCGACACGCACCAGCGTGCGACCACTGCCGGGCGCCAGGGCCCAGTCGCGCACGTCGGGCGGCAGGCCGGCCAGCTCCGCCTGGGCGCCGGCCAGGTAGGCCACCGCTACCGGCAGCTGGCTGGTGGCGTGCATGCGCTGGATCTCGGCGTCCTGGATGTAGCGCGCGAACAGCATCACCGCGCCGGTGGGGGCCGAACGGTCGCTGCGCTTGATCTCGAGCGCCGAGACCGCGGTCAGGCCGCCGGCCGTCAGCACCAGCCTCTCGGTCGGGTTCGTGGCCCGCAGCCGCTCATCGGCCCGGAGGAAGCGCTGCAGCCCGGACAGGCGCTCGTGGGGCGCTGGCGAGACCAGGTTCCCGCTGCCACGGTCCAGGTAGCCGGAATAGATCTCCTGCCCACTGCCATCGACGATCCAGACCAGGTCCACGTGCAGTCCGCTGAGGGTCTCGGGGACCAGGTTGGTCGCCACGAACTTCGGATTGCGGTCGCGCACGAAGTCGGCCGCATCGTCGAATTCCGCGTAGTCGCGATCGCTGATCGCGAGCTGGTTGAGGTCGGCATCGAAGGCGCGAAACACCTGCTGCGCCTTCTGCGCGACCGCTGCGGACTCGACCTGCTCGAAACTGCCGATCAGCGAGCGCGAGCCGATCACGATCCCGCCGCAGAGCACGGCCAGCGTGACTGCGCAGAACAGAATCAACGGCCTGTGTCGTCGCAGGACACCGGCCGGGGTCTTCTGCGAGGCTGCGGAGCTTTTCACGCGTGCCGATCGTATCGGCCGATCCACGGCGGCGTTGAGGCCTCGTGCCCGTCGTGGGTCGATGGCCGGCGCAGCCTGTGCGGGACTGCGACGCAGCGCACATTACCGCGGTGCACCAGTCCCGAAGCCGGGCGCCGACCGTATTATGGTGTACGTGCGTATCCTGTTCATCTGCATGGGTAACATCTGCCGTTCGCCAACCGCCGAAGCCGTGTTCCGCGCACGCGCGGCGCAGCTGGCGCCGGGACTCGCGCTCGAGATCGATTCCGCCGGCACGCACGGCTACCACGTGGGTCACGCCCCGGATGAGCGCTCGCAGCAGGTCGCACGCGCGCACGGCGTCGAGCTTTCCGGGCTGCGCGCCCGCCAGCTGACGGCGGCGGATTTCGACGTCTTCGACCTGCTGCTGGTCATGGACCGGGACAACCTGGAATTTGCCCGCGCGATGGCGCCGCACGGCCGCCGCGGGCGCGTGCGGCTGCTGCTGGACTTCGCCCCCGAACAGCCGCTGCGCGAGGTACCGGACCCGTACTACGGCGACCGGTTCGATTTCGAGCGTGTCTACGCGCTGGCCGAGCAGGCCGCGCACGGCCTGCTCACGCACCTGTGCCGGGAGCGCGGGCTCGATACCCCCGCGCCACCGGCATAGGGTAGGATCCGGGCATCCATGCTGCTGCTGCTCGCCATCGTCGTGATCGCAGGACTGTCCGGCCTGCGCGTCGCGCAGGAATACCAGCGCGGCGTCGTGTTCCGCCTCGGCCGCTACGTGGGCCTGCGCGGACCCGGCCTGTACTGGATCATTCCGCTCAACATCGAGCGCGCCGTCAGCATCGACATCCGCACGCGCACCGTCTCGGCCGAGCAGCAGGAGACGATCACGCGCGACAGCGTCACGATCAAGGTCAACGCCGTACTCTGGTACCGGATCGTCGACGCCGCCCAGTCCGTGATCGAGGTCGCCGACGCGCCCGCGGCCGTGTATCAGCTGGCGCTGACCGGCCTGCGCAACATCATCGGCCAGCACGACCTCGACGAAGTGCTGCAGGAGCGCAACAAGATCAATGCGCTGCTGCGCGAGAGCGTCGCCGGCGCGACGGCCGCCTGGGGCCTGGAAGTGCAGCGCTTCGAGATGAAGGACGTCGAGCTGCCGGTCGCGATGCAGCAGGTCATGGCGATGCAGGCCGAGGCGATCCGCGAGAAGCGCGCGCGCATCATCAAGGCCGAAGCCGAGCTGGAGGCCTCGGTGAAGCTGTCGGCTGCCGCGGCGCAGATCATGGCGAATCCGGCGGCGCTCGAGCTGCGGCGCATGCAGATGATTTCCGAGGTCGGGGCCGAGAACAACAGCACGACGGTCCTGATGATTCCGTCGGATTTCGTGTCGCTCGCGCAGACGCTCAACGAATCGTTGCGCCAGAAGGGCTGAGCGGAGCGCCGCGGAGCGATCGGGCCTGCATGGGGAAGGTCTACCTGCGCGTGATCGCGCTGCTCGGGCCGGAACGCACGCTCGCGCTGCTGCTCGCGGCGGCGAACCTGGCCGTGGCGACGATCCTGCTGCTCGAACCGTGGCTGTTCGGTCACGTGATCGATGCGCTGGTGCGGCTGGCGCGCCGCGAAGCCTGGCATTACATCATGCTCTGGACCGTGTTCGGCCTGCTCGGCATTGGTGCCGGTGTCTGGGTCTCGCTGCATGCCGACCGGCTCGCGCATCGCCGGCGCCTCGCGGTGATCGCGCAGTTCTTCGAACACGCGGTGGCGCTGCCGATCGCGTTCCACGGCGAGCACCATACCGGCCGGTTGCTGCGCATCATGCACACGGGCAGCTCGAGCCTGTTCACGATCTGGCTCGGCTTCCTGCGCGATCACCTCGCCACGCTGCTCTCGATACTGGTGATGCTGCCGCTCGCGCTCAGCATGAACTGGAAACTGGCCTTGCTCATGCTCGGTCTGATGATCAGCTTTGCGGTGTCCAACGCCATCGCGATGCGGCGCACCAGCCGGGCGCAGCACCGGGTCGAGGAGCTGCACCACGAGATCGCCGAGCGTGCCGGCGACGTGCTCGGCAATGCGCTCGTGGTCCAGGCATACGACCGCCATGCGGCCGAGGTCGCCGACATCCAGTCCCTCACGCAGCGGGTGCTGGCCGCACAGTATCCGGTGCTGCGGGGCTGGGCCTGGCTGGCGGTCGCGAACCGCTCCGCCAGCACGCTCACGATCGTCGCGATCATCCTGCTCGGCGCGTCCCTGCACGGTTCGGGCGAGGTCACGGTCGGCAGCATCGTGACCTTCTCGGGCTTTGCGATGAACCTGATCGGCCGCCTCGAGCAGTTCGCGGGATTCATCTCCGGGCTGTTCTTCCAGACCCCGGCATTGCGCGACTTCTTCGCGGTGCTCGATACGCCCTCGGCGCTGGAGGAAGCGCCCGGCACGCCGCCCCTGCCGGCCGTCGCCGGCGAGGTCGCGTTCGAGGACGTGTCGTTCTGCTACCCCGGCTCCGGCGCGGCCCTGCAGGGCTTGAGCTTCCGCGCGCCGGCCGGCAGCACCGTCGCGCTGGTCGGTCCGACCGGCGCGGGCAAGACGACGGCGTTGAGCCTGCTGTACCGCGCCTATGACCCGACGTCCGGCCGCATCACGGTCGACGGCGTCGACATCCGCAGCGTCCGGCTCGATTCGCTGCGGCGGCAGATCGCGGTGGTGTTCCAGGATCCGGGCCTGCTCTACCGCTCGATCGCCGACAACATCCGCCTCGGCAATCCTTCCGCGACACAGGAGCAGCTCGAACACACGGCCCGCGCCGCCGAGGCCCACGATTTCATCATCGTCAAGCCCGACGGCTATGCGACCCTGGTGGCGGAACGGGGCCGCTCGCTCTCCGGCGGCGAGCGCCAGCGCCTCGCGATCGCGCGCGCGATGCTCAAGGATGCCCCGATCCTGATTCTCGATGAAGCGACCAGCGCGCTCGACAATGCGACCGAGGCGCGCATCCAGCGCGCACTGCAGGAACTGACGCGCGGCCGGACCACGTTCGTGATCGCCCACCGGCTCTCGACCGTACGCGATGCCGACCAGATCCTGGTGCTGAGCGACGGCAGGCTGGTCGAGCACGGGAAGTACGACGAGCTGGTGCGCCAGGGCGGCCTGTTCGCCGAGCTCAGCCGGCAGGGACAGTTCGTCGCCGATCCGCCCGCGATGGCGGTGCCGGGCTGAACGGTGCTCAGCGCCGCTTCCTGCCGGTCCCCGATCGCGCCGCGTGCAGCGCCCGCACCTGTGCGGCGCCCGCCGGTAGCCCCAGGTCGTTGGCCGCATAGATCGTCTGCCTGCGGGACGTGAGGTCCAGGGTGACGCTGTCGTCCGGCGTCTTGGCGCCGATGCCGTCGCTCGCCGGGTGGTATTCGATGCGCAGCTGCCGCGGATCGACGACGAGGCGCAGGTAGCCGTAGTTCGTGTCGTCGTAGCTCTCGAACGTGACCGCGTCATCATGCGCGCTGGCGGCCAGCATGACCTGCGGTGCGCGCAGCGCGACGCCGTTCGAGGCCTTCAGTTTCTGCACGTTGTGCCCGCCGTTGCCGCAGATCAGGTACGGAATGTCGCTGCCGTCGCTCCGGTGCCGCGTGAAGCGCTGGTAGGAATGGGCGTGTCCTGCCAGCACCGCGTGCGGCCACACGCCCTCTGCGGCGCAGATCGCGTCCATCTGCAGGCGCATCTGCGTGCTGGAGGAATGCTGGCCGCCGATGGCGTACGGCGGATGGTGGTGCGCGAACAGCAGGGCGCCGCCGAAGCGCTCGCGCTTGACGCGGCGCAGCGCCGCCGTCAGGAATTCCAGCTGCGAGCTGCCGATCGTCGCGTCGGCCACGACCCCGGGATCTTCGAGCGTGTTGCTGTAGAAGACCAGGATCCGGACGTATGGCGCCTCGAACGTGAAGAACACGCCCGGCTGTATCTGTGCGGTGCGCGACAGACCGCCGGCCTCCGGCGTCACGCCATAGCCCGACGCCGGATCGGCGCAGAAGTTTCGCAGGTAGGCTTCGAGGCTCGTGGCATGCGCGAGCGGCGAGATCATGCCATCGTGATTGCCGGCCGCCGCGAGCACGGGCGCGGCATAGTTGCGGTACGGCTCGTAGAACTGGTCGTAGTAGTACTGCGGTTCGCCAAAATTGTAGACGATGTCCCCGAGCAGCAGGCAGAACTGGGGCAGCTCGATCGGATTCGACTCGGCAAAATCGCCGATCATCTTGTCGGTCACTTCGTTCTGCGTCCGCGGTCCGCGCGTGCTGCCGCAGTCCCCGGTCGCGTGAAACACGATCTGGCCATTGCCGGTGATCCGGTCGATCGCGGCCGCATCACCGCCCAGCACCTCCTGCAGCGTGAGTCGGGGTTCCGGGCCGCCCCTCGGCGGCGGGAACGGCAGGGCCGCGAGCCGATGTTCCCGGTTCAGTTCATCGATGAGCCGGTACGCATCGCTGTCGGAGGGATGCCGGACGCGGAAGATCGACGGATCCGGCGTCGGCTCCGGCTGACCGTAAACCGGCGCGTGCAGCAGGCGCGGCGGGGGCGCCGGCACCTGTGGTGTCTGTGGCACCCGTGGCGCCGGCGGTGCGAGTGCGCCCGGGTCGGGACCGGAGCGGGGACTGGTTTTGGGGCGGGAGCGGCCTATGCTGGATGCAGCCTTCCGTCGCGTTGCCATTCTCACACTCCTTCGGATCGGATTCTCAAGGACCGCCGCCGGCCGGTGCCGCACGAATGCCATAGATGACGGTCACGCCTTCCGCCGCAACCATGACTCCGGATTGTGTCAATGGGCCGGTCGCGCCGCCGAATTCCTGCGCGATCCGCGCCGCCGCATCCCCGGGCGACGGTGTACGCGCCGCGGTGGCGGACCGCGCACTCGCGTAGACCGAGCCGTCGGCATTCAGCACGATCGCCACGGTCACGGCTGGATGCCGGCCGGAGGGTGCAGGCGCCTCGAACCACTGCGGGTACAACGCCCGAACCGTCCGCAGCACCCGCTCCGCTGCGTGCCGCGGAGCCTCATCGGTCGCGGCGTCGGCGGCGCGCAATGCGGCAGCGACGCCATTGCGCGACGGGCTGTGCTCGGCGATGCGGGGCGGGGAGCCCGCCGCGGCGATCTCCGGCATGACTGGCCGCGATAGCTCAGGTGCCGCCGATGGTGCCGCCGACGGTGCGGCCAGGGACGGCACGACTCGTGATGCCGCTGGAGATGCCGGCGGTGGCGCGAGTGCTGGCACGGGCATTGGCGAAGGCGCTGGAGCGGACGCGGGTGCGGGCGCCGCCTCCGGCGCGACGATGGCCGGCGCTTCCGACGCGCCGGTGGCCGTAGCGGCCACCTGTTCCGGCGGCGCGAACCGGACGAAATGCCACGACAGCAGGCCCACGAAGCCGATCGCGGCGATACCGGCCGCCGCCTGCCAGCGCCATCGCGGATCGTTCGCGGCCGGTCGCACGCTGCCGCGCGCCCGCGCGAGGATGGCCGCGCGGACCCGTGGATCCGGACGCGCGCTGTCGCGGGCACTGGCCTCGCGGTAGGCGCGGTCGAGCGGATCCGGCCCCGTTCCCGGTTCCGGTCCGTCTTCCGGTGCGATCGGTGGTCCGTTCATGCGTAGGCCTGCAAGGCCTGCCGCAGCGTGGCGCGGGCGTAGCGCAGTCGGCTCTTCACGGTCTCGAAACCCACGCCGCTCGCGGCCGCGATCTCCTCGACGCTCAAGTCCCCCTCGGCCTGCAGCAGGAACGCGTCGCGCTGCTCCGGCGGCAGTCGCTCCACGGCCAGGATCAACGCGTCAATCCCCTGTCGCGCTTCGGACTGCCGCGCGGGGTCGCCGCTGCCCTCGTCGGCCAGCGCTTCGACCCACGGCTCGCCCTCCTCGCGCGCCGCCTCGAGGCTGCGTACGGGCCGCGATTGGCGATGATTGTCGATGAGGCGATGGCGCGCCAGCGTGAACAGCCAGGTCGTGAACCGCGCGCTCGGCGCATAGCGGGCCGCGGAGCGGCACACGGCAAACCACACCTCCTGCATCAGGTCATCGGCCGTCGCCTGGTTGCCGACGCTGCGATACAGGTAGCGCCAGACCTTCAGTTCGTGGCGCGCATAGAGGACCTCGAAGGCGCGCACGTCGCCCGCCGCGTAGCGCTGCATCAATGCCTCGTCCGTGCCATCGTTCCCGGCTGCGTCAGCCATGTCGGATAGTGTCGCCGCTGTTCGTGACCGCGCCGCGCCCGTCGGCCCTATCCGGGCGGGTCCGGCGCGTAATGCATGGGCGGCGCCTCGGGGAACGGATTCGGCGCCGGCCACGTACGCGGCTGCGGCAGTACCCCCATGGCGATGAGGTTCGCGAGGCTGTCGTAGCGGATCCGTATCACCTCATTGGGCGCGGCCTGCAGCCGCTCGAAGCCGGTATGCGCAACGTAGGAGTACTCGCGCTGGCCGTATCCGGTGCCGAGCTGCGGCAGCGACTGCGCGCGCGCCGCGAAATCCATCGAGCGCGCGGCGGACGGCGCGGATTCCGGCGCGGCGGCGGCCTCGGCCGCAGCCTCGCCCATGGGCACGGCCGGCGACGGCGTTGGCGCCATCGACACCGGACCCGGGGTGGACGCGAACGCAATGACCGGTGGCGCGATCCGCTCGCGGAACAGCGCCACACCGATCACGCCGACATTCGCTGGCCGGCCGGTGCGCGCCGCATAGGACGCGGGCGCCGCCGTGAACTCGAAGGCGGCGACCTCGGCATCGCTCCTGCGCCAGCCATCGATCCGGTAGCCCTCGCCCGCGCCGAACACGTATCCGGTCTGCTCCCAGCTCGCCGTATCGCCGGAGATCACGTTGACCCCGTCGACCGCGGTCACCGCCAGTATGCGCTCGCCGAGGCGGTTATGGACCTCGATGCTGTAGCGCGCACCGGGCGCGCCGGCGATCCAGTACTCGCCCCGGTAGAAATGCGGTGTCAGCACCGCGCCGGTTGCGCAATCCACGATCGATACGTCGGCCAGCCGGCCCAGCGCGTGCGCGCCCAGACTGGTCCCGGCGAGCAGCGCTGCGATGCAGAGGCGTTTCATGGTGTGGTTTCCTCCAGAAGTGGCGTCCTGAAGGGTTAAACGACGCCGGCGTGCGCAGGGGGTTGAATCGTGATATATTCGATATTATTCGAATTATCGAAGAGCATCGTGAACTCCGAACAGAGCATCGCCGCCTTCAATGCGCTCGCGCACGAGCATCGCCTGGCGGCCTATCGGCAGCTGGTCATGGCCGGTCCACCGGGGCGTACCGCCGGTGCGCTGGCCGAGCGCCTCGGCGTACCCCCGTCATCGCTGAGCTTTCACCTGCAGCTGCTGCTGCGCGCGGGCCTCGTCACGCAGCGCCGCGCGGGTCGCCAGCTCATCTACGCGGCGAATTTCACCACCATGAATGCGCTCGTGGCCTATCTGACGGAGAACTGCTGTGCCGGGGATGCCGGCGGCGCCTGCGTCAGCCCGGCCTGCAGCCCGGATCGGGAAAGCGCCAGATCCCGACCCACCACCAGGAGAAGGTCCGCATGAAACGCTTCCACGTGCACATGGCCGTCAAGGACCTCGCGGCGAGCGTCCGCTTCTATTCCGCGCTGTTTGACGCCGCGCCGTCGATACGGCGCGAGGACTATGCGAAGTGGATGCTCGAGGATCCGCGCGTCAATTTTGCGATCTCCACGCGCTCGCAGGCGGACGGACTCGATCACCTCGGAATCCAGGTCGAAGACCACGCTGAACTCGCGCAGATGCGTTCACGCTTCGGGCACGCTGATGCAGCCGTCATCGATCGGTCGGGCCAGGATTGCTGCTATGCGAAATCCGACAAGCACTGGGTCACTGACCCGCAGGGCATCGCCTGGGAGACTTTCCATACGCTGGCGACGATCCCGGTGTTTGGGGAGGTGCGCGCCGCGGCGACCGGACCACAGGCCTGCTGCCCGCGCGCCGCAGCCGTCGGCAACGAGGCCTGCTGTGCTGGCTGAGGCTGCTGTCGGCGCACCGACCATCGCGGTCGCGTCGATGCTCGAGGAGCACTGGCCGAGCGTGCGTTCAATCTACCAGGCCGGTATCGATACCGGTCACGCAACGTTCGCCAGTGAGCCACCCTCGAGCTGGGAGGCCTGGCAGCGTGATCACCTGCCAGGGCTCAGCATCGTCGCGACGCAGCTCGGCCTGGTTCGGGGCTGGGCCGCGCTGGCGCCGGTATCGGACCGGTGTGTCTACGCCGGCGTCGCCGAGATCAGCATCTACGTGGACCCAGAGGCGCGGGGACACGGCGTCGGTCGGCGGCTCATGCAGTCCCTGATCGATGGATCCGAATCGAGGAACCTGTGGACCTTGCAGTCCGGAATCTTCCCCGAGAACGTCGCAAGCCTGGCGCTGCATCACCAGTTGGGATTCACGACCGTCGGCGTGCGGCGGGCGCTCGGGAAAATGGCCTTCGGGCCGCTGTCCGGCCGCTGGCGCGACGTGCTGCTGCTCGAGCGACGCAGCGCGCGCGTGGGTATCGACTGATACCGGGAGCGCCGATGTCCGCACCGATCCAGAGCGTCCTGTTCCTGTGCACCGGCAATTCGGCGCGCAGCATCCTGGCCGAAGCGCTGCTGCGCCACTGGGGCCAAGGCAGATTTCTTGCGTTCAGCGCCGGCAGCCACCCGAAGGGCGAGGTGCACCCGCTGGCACTCGAAGTGCTGCGCTCGCGCCAACTGCCCACTGAGGGGCTGCGCAGCAAGGGCTGGGACGAGTTCGCCGTACCGGAGGCGCCACGGCTCGACTTCGTGTTCACGGTCTGCGACAGCGCGGCGGCGGAGGTCTGTCCGGTCTGGCCGGGCCAGCCGGTTACCGCGCACTGGGGCTTGCCCGACCCCGCCGCCGTCACGGGCGACCACGCGCAACGGCTGCGCGCGTTCCGGCACACCTGTCTCTGGCTCGAAAGCCGCATCAAGCTGTTCGTCGCACTGCCGACGCGGCAGCTGCAGCGCCTGCAGATGACGCAGCGGCTGCGCGAGATCGGCCTGAGTGCGCCGCCGGATGATGGCCGCTGATCCGCCCTTCCGGCCGCTGCTGGCCGAGGTGGTCGGCTCGCTGCTGCTCGCGGCGACCGTGGTCGGCTCGGGCATCATGGCCGAGCGCCTCGCGAGCGGAAACCTCGCGCTGGCACTGCTGGCCAACACCGCCGCCACGGTCGCGGTGCTCGCCACGCTGATAGCCCTGCTCGGACCGGTGAGCGGGGCGCACTTCAATCCGGCTGTGTCCCTCA